>JAYTUX010000421.1:0-4102 GCA_043744315.1 Betaproteobacteria bacterium
GACGCGGCGACGTGGAATTCGTTCGCTATGAAGGTGCGACACATTCGTATGACACACCCACCGCGAAGCGCACCTCGGCCGCCGCGAACGTCACGGCGACAGTGGACACACAGGCGCGCGCAGCGGCGTTTTTCAGAAAATTTTTGCCCCCTGCAACGCCTTGAATACCAACCGGGCGTTTCGCGCAGGTTCCTTTGCGCCATCCGTTGCACCGACTAGCGCCGTTCGCAGATTGCACGAATCCACGATCTGCGATGACGAATCAACCGGTGGCCGCCTGTTTCAATACGACTCTCGACACCACGCCGTTTGCGTGTTGTTCGAAGGTAATTTCCGCACTACCACCAAGGGCTACAAAGGTGTTGGGTGACGATGCGCGTACTTCCATCCGTGGTTGCCCCGAGACTTCGACGTAATAGTTGCGGCCATGCCGGGTGAGACGCAGTATGGTGCCGTTTTTCATGGTGTAGGAGCCGCGAAATTCCTGGAACGCGGTGCGCGTAACCTCATAAGGTTGCAACGTTGCGGCAAGAATTTCCTGGGTGGATATGGCCTGCGCGCCGGGATTGGTAGCAATTGAGGCGCTTGCGCTGGAGATGGACAACGCGATGGCGCCGGCAACCAACAAAGGCATCATTTTCTTTATGGGTGACTCCTGGATTGGGTTATGTGGTCAATAAAGCCTTGCTTTTGCCGCATTAAAATGCGTGGCGACCATGCCAAATTACCCACACGACCCCTGAACTGCACGCGGAAACCGACGAAATGCAGAAATTACTGGGCGAAGCCGCTCAATTGTGGAGTAAGTCTATTTGTGTTGATTGCCTGCGAGATCGACGACCTTGATTTTTTCCAAATGAAACCCGAACGTCAGAGAGAATTTGATACGCTCTGACTATGCGCAATCCCCTTGGCACCCGCCATCAACGTCCAGACCGCCGTTCCACGACGAGCGAATACGCGGAGGCAACGAGTGAAGCCGGTCAAACGGTGTTTCGCATTCGTGGGCTGACAAAATCGTACGGTGAAGGGCTGACCGAAGTGCGTGCCTTGGCCGGGATCGATCTGGATCTCTATGCCGGCGAATTGATGGTATTGCTTGGGCCATCGGGTAGCGGCAAGACCACGTTTCTCAATAACATCGGCGGCCTCGATGTGCCCACGTCGGGAACGCTGATCTACCGCGATCTTGACCTCGCCGCGGCTGACGAAGATACCCTTACACAATACCGGCGCATGTCGGTTGGCTTCGTTTTCCAGTTCTACAACCTGATTCCGAGCCTGACCGCGCGCGAAAACGTGGCACTCATTACCGAGATTTCCCGTAATGCAATGCCCGCCGAGGAAGCGCTGGAAATGGTCAATCTGGGTACCAGACTTAATCATTTTCCGGCGCAACTCTCCGGCGGCGAACAGCAACGCGTCGCCATCGCGCGCGCGATCGCGAAACGGCCCGAAGTTCTGTTGTGTGATGAGCCGACCGGTGCGTTGGATGTTAATACCGGCATCGTCGTGCTAGAGGCGATCGAACGCGTCAACCGCGAGTTGGGTACGCTCACCGTCATCATCACCCACAACGCGGTGATGGCGGAGATGGCGGACCGCGTCATCCGCTTTTCCGATGGCCGTGTGCAAAGTATCGTGACCAATGCAACGCGTGCGCAGCCGGCGAGTTTGCAGTGGTGAAAATCTCCAATCTCGACCGAAAACTCATGCGCGATCTGCTGCGCTTGCGCGGCCAGGCTATCGCCGTGGCGATGGTGATCGCCTGCGGGCTCGCCATGATGATCATGGCGCGCAGCCTGATTTTTTCGCTATCCAATACCCAGCGCGAGTACTACCAGGCGCATCACTTTGCCGATGTATTTGGGCAACTGAAACGCGCGCCAGTATCGGTTGCCGCGCGCATTCAGGATATTTCCGGCGTGGCGACCGTGCAGACCGGCGTGACTGCGCGCGCCACACTTGATATGGCGGGGCGCGATGAGCCGGCCAGCGGCGTTCTGCGCTCGCTTCCCGATGTTGGCAACTCGGAACTGAACCGTTTGTACTTGCGGGCGGGGCGCTGGCTTCCGCCGCGCAGTCATGGCGAAATTCTGGTCGGAGAGGCTTTCGCCGAGGCGAATAATTTGAGGCCGGGCGACACATTGACCTTATTGCTGAATGGCCGACGCACCACATTTCGCATTGCCGGCATTGTGTTGTCGCCGGAATATATTTTCGAATCAAGACCGGGCGCCGCGCTGCCGGATCATCGCAATTTCGGTATTTTCTGGATGCCGTATCAGGAGCTCGCGGCCGCGTTTGATTTGACCGGCGCGTTCAACGATGTCGCACTCACGCTGGCACCGGGGGCCAATGAGGCGAGCGTTATCGCGGCACTGGATCGATTGCTTGAACCGTATGGCGCACGCGGCGCGTATGGGCGCGCCACGCACCCATCCCACATCCGCGTGACCGACGAAATCGGCCTGCTGACGACGCTCGCAATCGGTTTCCCGCTGGTATTCCTGAGTGTGGCGGCGTTCATGACCAATGCGGTGCTGTCGCGATTGTTGTCGTTGCAGCGCGAACAGATCGCCATCCTTAAAGCGTTCGGATTCAGTAATCGGCAAATTGTCGTTCACTACCTGAAATTCGCGTTTGCCATGGTCGCTATCGGCACCGTGTTTGGCGCGTTGGGTGGATTGTTTCTTGGCGAGCGATTGGTCGGGATGTATCACGCGTTCTTTCGCTTTCCGACGCTCGAGTTTCAGCTCGATTCAACCGCATTGATATTGGCGCTGCTGGTTAGTACCCTTGCTGCCGCTGCAGGCGTGTGGAGTGCAGTGCGCAAGGCC
Organism: Betaproteobacteria bacterium; assembly: GCA_043744315.1. Lineage (GTDB taxonomy): Bacteria > Pseudomonadota > Gammaproteobacteria > Burkholderiales > Usitatibacteraceae > UKL13-2. Next base: position 2,841 of record JAYTUX010000421.1, read on the forward strand.
GCGCGCCTGCCACCGGCGGAAGCGATGCGCCCGGAACCACCGTCCAGCTATCGCCCGGCACTGATCGAGCGTACCGGTGTCGCCAAATGGTTGACGCATTCATTTCGTATCGCCATGCGAAATCTCGAGCGAAAGCCGCTGCAGGCTGCGCTTACGGTCATCGGCCTCGCGCTGGCAACGGGCATTCTGATTGTGCCGAATTGCCTTCGCGATAGCGTCGCCGAAATTCTCGAATTTCAGTGGGATGTGGTGCAACGTCAGGACATCACCGTCGGATTGATCGAACCGGCCAGTGCGGAGGCGTTAAATCACCTGCGGCAATTGCCGGGGGCGGTCGCGGTCGAATCATTTCGCAATGCATTCGTACGCATTCATTTCGGGCCAATCCATCGACAGATCGGGCTGCAGGGTTTGCCCGCAGAAGGATTACACAACCGCGTGATTGGCGAGGGCCACCGGCAAATTCGATTGGATGGCATCAACGCCGGCGGGCTGGTCATTTCTGCCAAGCTTGCAGAATTGTTGAATGCGAAACTCGGTGATGAATTGAGGATTGAGTCGCTCGAAGGTAAACCGGTCATGCGCACGGTGCGGCTGGTGGGGATGTCCGAGGACTTCGCCGGTTTATCCGCATACATGGAGCTCGGTGCCCTGAATCGGCTACTGGGCGAGGGCGATGTCATCACCGGTGCGAGTTTTGCAGTAGAGGGTCCGCGTCGAGCAGAATTCCTTCGGGCCTTGAAAAGCACGCCGCGCGTAAGTGTGGTGGCGATCAAGGAATCATTGCGGGAAAGTTTCAAGGAAACCACGGCCGCCAGTATCAATTTGCTGCAAAGTATTTATCTGGTGCTGGCGACGGTGGTGGCCTTTGGCGTGGTGTATAACAATGCGCAAATATCGCTCGCGGAACGGGCGCGCGAATTGGCGACACTGCGCGTGATCGGGTTTACACGTCGCGAAGTAGGTGCAGTACTGGTCATCGAATTGGTGACGTTGGCGTTGATCGCGGTGCCGCTCGGCCTTTTGCTGGGCACGGTCTTTTCCATCGGTATCCTGCAGCAAGTCAACACCGAGACGGTGCGCCTGCCCATCATATTTAGCGCGCAAAATTACGCGATCGCGACCGTTATCGTGGCGATTGCATCAATTGCCTCCGCGATGTTTGTATTGCGAAAATTGGATCGGCTCAATTTGATCGGCGCGTTGCGTGCGCCGGAATAGACAAAAATGGAATCCATGACGAACCACGATGCGACCAAAAC
>JAYTUX010000422.1:0-14661 GCA_043744315.1 Betaproteobacteria bacterium
CGGACTCGTTTCGGGACCTAATGTCACACCGCCAAGAATTGGGTCCCGGAACGAGTCCGGGACGACAGGTCTTTCTCAAGATGGCGTTGGCAACGAGTCAAGCGATCACTACTTCACTGCAAATTCCCCGACAAACATCACACCACCTTTGTCCTTCAATCGCATCGTGACAATCTGATCTTGCTGGTTCACCGAGCCAAAATGCGTCGACAGCGTGAGCGAAAGTGTGGTTGCACCAGTGATGTTTTGCCGACGGTCGCCGAAGTAGTTCGCCTCGACCTTGTACTTGCCGGGCTTGGCGGCCTTCAATGAAAATTCCTCCGGCCCATAGCCGCCCGTGAAATCCAGCGACATGCGTCCGCCCTGATACGTCAGGCGATTGCCGTAATACGCTTTCTCGCCGTTCGCGTCGGTGACCCATAAATCAATGTCGGTGTTGTCGGCATCCCAGGTCATGACTGCGCGCAAATCGAGCGGCAGGTTCTTCAGCAAGCGCGGCTCGATCCGGCTGGTGTCAAGCGGCGTACCGGCAGTGGCGACGATGGCATTTAATTCCGCCAGCGTGATCAACTCAATTTCGGGAAAGCGGTTGTGCCACGGGCGGATCACCACTTCATAGAGCGAATCGATCGCTTTTTGCGCTTGCTTGTCGGCCGCGTAGGCCAAGCCCAGATCGCGATACGATTGCGGTTCTTCCGGGCTTAGAGCCAGTACTTTCCTGAACACTGGAATCGCGAGCGACGGCTGCTTCGCTTGCATCAATCGATAGCCGAGAATGCGCAGGATGTGCCGATTCTCCAGATCCATTTCAGCGAGGTTGGTCAAAACGCGGATGCCAAGGTTGGATTGGCCCTTATCGAAAAAAACGTCGGCCGCGTCGAGGAAGAATGCCGTGCTGTTGGCGTAACCGGGTTTCTCATCGAGGTAGATGCGATAGAGGTCACTCCTTGCGGCATCGCGCAGACGACTGGCATAGGGAGCGTCGGCCTGCCATTTTTGCAAGCGGATTGTTGCGCTCGTGCCGGAAGTTGCGCCCGCATTGGCGGCAACCTGGGACGTAAGTGGCGAATTGATTTGCACCTCAGGTGATGGCATTTGAGCGGAGGCACCTGTCCGTGTGGGCACATATGCGGGAAGGGCCAAGGCTGCGGGTGACGCCACAGTGTTCTTCGCAAGCTCTCGAATACCCGTGCTATCCAATCGTTGACGATCAGATTCCGCGCGGCGCTCCGCCACCACACCCACGGACGCCGATGCAACGCGATCAGCCAACGCGATCTTCGCTTCCTTTTTCACCGGTGAATCTTTCGGAAACTCGCGGTTCCACCAGCGCACTTTTTCGTCAAACAAGCGCACAATGTTTTCCAGGTGCGATTTGCTTTCGACCCGCCTCTGCTGCTCGAGGTTTCCGGCGACGCGCTCGTATTCGGCGCGCAATTCGGCGGGCGGCGCGATTTCAAATCGCGCGTAGTCTTCGACACGATCGAGAATGATGAGCGACGTTTCGCGCGTCACTAACTTGAAACGGTTGCCCAGGCGGCGAATTTCGGCGCGATTGATTTCGTACTCGCCGTCCAGTTCCGCCACTTTCATTTGCGCCCATTGCGAGGCAGCCGTGGTTGCGCTGTTGTTGCGAGAGTTCACCACGACAACGAGCGCATGCGTGCCGCCGGCCGGATCGGCGATCGTCAATGTGACGCGCGCACTACTCTCATTCAACACGCCGCCAAAAAGTACCCGTCCGCCTTGGGGGTGCGAGCTGGCCAGCACCAGTTGCGCGGCACTGTCCGACGTTATGCGCGAAACGTAGTTGCCGCGGGTCAGCAACGCGCGCGCCGCCTCGGTCGCCGATGCGCTGGTGAGATCGATAAATTTTCCGCCGCGGCGGGAGGCGACATGGCGCAGAAACGTTGCGTCGGCCTTGATGGCTGCCGAGATCGAATAGACCGGCACGTCCGGTTTCGCGAAAGGTGCCTCACCGAAGTTGGCAAGGCCGTCGCTGAAGAGCAGATACTCGCGCACTTGCGGCTCCGGCACGAACACGCTGAGGTTGGTGGCACCGTCGTAGTCAGTCGCGGAGAGCGCGTCGCGCAGCGATTGCCAATTGCCATTGATGATACGAAAACGTTGTGTTGGTTCGGCATCATGGCGAATGCGCGTCAACCTGACTTCACCGTTGCGCATCCTCTTGAAGTACGCATCGAGCAACGCGAATTCGCGCCCGTGATCGCGCGTGGCCCCGCTGCCCGAGCTATCCCAGATCACGCCGACGCTGGCAGGAACGTCGCGCGTCGCCTCGGCAAACGGCACCGGCGCGTCGGCGATGAAATACGTGCGGCCGTCGAATGATTGCGTATTGACGACCGGGCCGTTGCTTGCCGGTGTGGTGATATCCAGCGTCGCGGCGGTATCGGAGACGAAGTCGCGATGCTTCACTTGCAAACGATAGCCATTCTTCTGCGGCGTAAACGTGAGGCCATTCATCGCGCGAGATTTCGCCAGCGGCGCGGCATTGGGGCCCATCACATTGACATCCACTGAGAGCTCGCCAATGCGATCGCCAAACGCGAGCGCCAAACGATAAACATTTCGGTTGCCTTGCTGCACTAGTGTCTCCGCGATGCGCAATACCACGCGTTTCACGCCATTGGCGGGAATCGGATACACGCGCAGTTTGAAATTGTTTCCCTGCGTGACCTCCAGTAAGCCCGGATCGATACGCCCACGGATCACTTCCTCGAACACCGCTTGCCCTTTGGCTTTTTCCACCGGTACCGCGTCGCGCAGCACACCGTTCACATCCATCGCAAACGAAACGATGCGTTGACCATCGAGCAACGGAAATTGCAACTCGCCCTCCAGCACGCGCCGGTTCGGGTTGTAAAACGTCATGTCTATTTCCGTCCATGCGTGGCGTTCGTGCACGTCGCCAGTGAGACGCACCGATTGCACCTGTACCGGTACATCGGTGGGTGTGGAAATGACGAGGCGCGGCGGTTGCCAGATTTGTTGGATCGGCAATAGGGACTTGGCAAAGCCATGCGATGACGCGAGCAGGCAGAGGACGAAAATCAACAAGCGGTGGATGTTCACAATGCACTCCTTGGTGGGGGATATGCAGGGTTGAACGGGTGGGAGGGCGAAAAGGGTTAAATTCTTGTCGTGCGGCGGAAAGATTCACCAAACACAAGCACTGACGCGGGTCTCCAGCCTATTTCGTGCACAACACATGATGGTCGTGAGTTGACGCAAGACGTAATGGGCTGCTATCGACCCTAAGTGGTCCTTCAGACTTTTCGATAGCAGACATTCAACGATTGACTGATCACGGCATAGCTGGCCAACAGCTCTCGCCCGACAGTGTTCATTCCGTGCTGTTTGGCACTATTCGCTAGCGGGACGTGGAACAGCCGCACCTGCGTCGATGCAGTCGCCACAAGCCGTCCATCACCACTTCTAAAGCGTTTTTGCGGCCGGATTTAGTGTTGGGGAGGCAAGCAGTTTTCTAAGCCCTGGTGAATTGACCAGTTCATCGAGCGCGGCGATCACCCCCACCTCGATCGCCTTGGTTGCGGATCGGGCGGGATTGGCCGCAAAGTCGAAGCCTGGCGAACCATTGCTGTCCCCCACACCGCTTACAACGTTAGAGTAAAACACCTCGCCGTTTGCTCCTACTGCCGATAACTTAAAGCGAATCGTTGCCGGATAGATCTGAAACTTAAAGAGCGGTAAATCAAAGGTAAATGAAGAGATTTCTGGCTCCACCATGATAGTTACACCAGCACTGGCGAGGTTCGTTAGCCGTCTAGGCAGCACGACTACACTGCGGAATCGTTGCTCGAGCCCGTACCGGAATAGTGCCGCGCTCGCTTGGCCCATATTGGTGTACTGCCAGGTATCTCCCATCTTGCCTGCGCTATGCTGGTAATTCTTGAACGAGTCTGCCATGTAGAGGCCCACGTCCACGGGCAGCTTTGCGCTCGAACTAGTAAGCAGGCCATGGCTGGGCATTACTACGATCTGGTGTGCGCAGCCGGCCGAGATCAGTAATAGCAATCCGACCGCGCACAGTCGAAATAGTCTGTTTTTCACGTATGTTCCCTTTGTTGATTGAGAAATAAGCGGCTACAACTCTCCCCCTTGCCCGATGCGTATCTGCAACGTCGCGGTATGGCCATTACTCACGACCTTGGCAACGACCGAAGTACCATCCTTGATCTCGGCAAGTTTTGCCGCGAGGTCAGACGTGTCTTTAAGCTTGGCTCCCTGGAATTCACGGATTACGTCTCCCACCTTGAGTCCCGCAGCTTCCGCCGGACTGCCAGGCTGTACCTGGGTAATGACTGCGCCCGAAAGGTCTGAAAAGCCCAACGAACCTGCCAAGGCCTGCGATACATCCTCGACTCGCACACCAAAGCGGCTCTTGGACTTGGCAGATGCTGGAGTAACTTCAGCCACGACTGCTCGCGCGACCGAAACGCAGTTGAGCGGCACGCTAATGGTTGTGGGATAGTCATAGGCGGCGCCCGTACTCATATCCACGCCTGCCCCTATCACGCCGCCAAGAATGATGTTGCCGAACGCCATTCCCTTGGTTGTGCTACTGACAGAAGTAGTAGCGCTTCCGAATCCTTCCTTGCTGCAGACAACCGTCAGATTGCCATATGCGCGGTTTACCGTGACTGAGCCCGGGCTTTTCACAAACCAGGTACCTTTGTCGTTAGTGAGTTGGCAGGACGCTGCCTCGCATCCGGGTGTATCGACCGACACAGGTTGATTTGTCCCGCTTACGATCGAGGCGCACCCCGACAGGAACGAAAATAGTGCCGCAACTGCGACAGCAGCTAATGACCGCATGGTGTTCTCCCTTTGTTATTGATCAACTAAGTGTTGCTGGTCGGCTAGTACGCTTGCCGTCCGATTTGTTTTGACTGCGTGATACCCGCGAATGGCCCGGACGTGAAGCTGTAGGTCATCGTCGCGTTGTTTGCTCCCGAAAAAATGAGGCTCATGGTGCCCGCCTGCGTGACTGAAAGCAGGTTTGCTTGATACGTCGTCCCGACCCACGCCGAACTCACCGTGCTGTAGAACGGCCCTGAATATGTTGTTCCACTCCAATTGCCATTGGGCAAAACATACCAGGTGACCTTGCCATCCGGTCCATAGGTATACCAAACGCCAAACAGATTCGCGCCCTGTTGTGAGATATTGATTCCCCAGCCATCCTGAGCACCGCCGGCCCACCACATGTCGCCAACCGTCAGAGGCGCCACGCCAGAGCCGAAGAGTTGACGTTGAACGGACTTCTGTCCGGATACACCGTTGATGGTGTATTGAAGAAGCGCGGTGGAGGCGCTGGTAAAGGTGATACTCATAGAACCAGGCGAAGCGCCGACGACAAATTGGTTGGTGAGGTAATTGCTCAGCGGTGCAGAGGTGGGTTGATATAGCAGCCCCGAAAAAGTGGTGTAGTTCGCGTTCCATGACCCGCCGGGCATGACGTACCAGACCGGCTTCCCGACATTGTCGTAGACGTATAAGGCGTTGAACTGTATCAGGCCGTGCTGCTGAATCGACAGTCCCCAGCCGTTTTCGGCCGCTCCCGCCCACCACAGGTCGCTGTAATTGGGGACGCTTACACTGGCCATAGGTGAAACGACGAAGCTACGCGACACGGTCGGAGCAGAATAATAGGTCGCATTTCCAGCCTGGCCTGCATTTATCGTGCACGTACCGGCGGCGACCAAGGACACGGTGAATCCTGCGACGATCCGGCAGATATTGGGCGTGACGCTTGTAAACGTTACCGGTAGGCCAGACGATGCGCTGGCAATCAAGATCTGGTCTCCAGCGCCCAGCGTTTGATTGGCTGGCTGCAGGAAAGTGATTGTCTGCGAAAGGTAGATTGGAGTGACAACGCCTACGGTTACCGGGACGGAAAAATTTGCCCAGTCACGTGGGCTGTAGCCGGAATCAAAAGATCCGCCGTCATATTCGGTAAGAAGCATGGAGTAGTACCAAGTCCCGGTCGGGGGCAGCGAATACAAGACCAATCCTGAATTGACATTATTGTAGACATAGCCTGCCGTCAGCTGCGCGAGCTGGTATTGCGCGAGCTTGTAGCCAAAAGTTACATTACCTATATATGGACTGGGAAAAGCCCAAAGCTCCATCCTGATCGTGCCGGAATATCCACCCGCGCTCTGGTTAGCGATTTGATTTGCAGTAAGGGTCGCGTATGGCGAAAGCGCTGTGTAGCCGACGGTGCCGATAAAAAGCAATTTCGACACCACTTGCGCCGCCGACGAGAAACTGACGAACCACAGTGTTGCACAAAGCAATATACGGAGCGCAGCCCAATGCCCAGCGGGCCTAGAAAAGTCAAGCCTACGCTCGCTCAGCACCCGCGTAAACATTTCTTATCTTCCTTTCTTACGGAAGCGGATTCGACGCCCAATGTGAGGAGGCGAATAGGCCCACGCACGCGGTTATTGTTTTGTTTTTTTCAATATACGCTGTTTCTTTATTTAGCGTTCTTTTCGGCATTGCGGTGAGGCCGTTACAGCAAACAGCATTAATTTTTCGTGCTTTTGTGAAGGACGGCTTCTGGCCGAAAGCAGAAGTTCAATTCTACGGCTAGGCTTTTGGAAAAACTTCCCGAAGCTGTACAAAGCCGCGCCCACAATCCGACCGCTGCGTTGCTTACCTCGGCCGCGCGCGCGAAATTGGAAGCGCGTACAGAGTGACGACTAGCACGGCGGCGCTTTTGCTTGCAGTACGACCGGGCGAAGTGCTAGGCAAGAAAAAGCCCGCAAAAGCGGGCTTTTTAGTCTGTTTCACCGCGTCAGCGTGTCATACCTTATTCATACTGCGCCGTTGCGGTTGATGTTAAGTCATTGATTTTATGGTGGGTAGTACTGGGATCGAACCAGTGACCCCTGCCGTGTGAAGGCAGTGCTCTACCGCTGAGCTAACCACCCAAATTTAACCAGAGGGCGGATTTAAGCATGAAGCGGCGCTATCGGTCAAACTAACGCCCTTACCGTCTCGATGGAAAATCGCGCGTTAGTGCCACGACGCGCGGAAACTCAAAATATGGAATCACCCGAATCATTGACGCCCTTGCGTCTCTCCAAGCTTATGTCCGAGCGCGGACTCTGCTCCAGACGCGAGGCCGATGAATACATTTCGCGCGGCTGGGTGTTTGTCGATGGCAAGCGCGTGAGCGAATTGGGCACCAAGGTGTTGCCGAACGCGATCGTGAAACTCGATCTTCCCGCGCAGGCCGCGCAGGGCGGGCGCATGACGGTGCTGCTCAATAAACCCATCGGTTATGTGTCCAGCCAGCCGGAACCGGGCTATCAGCCGGCGATTGTATTGATTCGCCCGGAAAATCAAATGGCCGGTGAAACCATTGAATTCAAGCGTGAACATTTGAAGGAATTGGCGCCGGCCGGGCGGCTCGATATCGACTCGATCGGACTATTGGTGCTCACGCAGGATGGCCGCATCGCCAAACAATTGATCGGCGAAGACGCCGACATGGATAAGGAATATCTGGTGCGGGTGGTTGGAAAATTGGCGGACGATGATTTGAAAAAACTCAATTTCGGATTGGCGCTCGATGGTAAAGCGCTGAAACCCGCCAAGGTGTTTTGGCAGAACGAAGATCAATTGAATTTCACGCTGCGCGAAGGTAAGAAGCGGCAGATTCGACGCATGTGTGAAATGGTGGGGCTTCGCGTGGTGGGGCTCAAACGCATCCGGATTGGCCGCGTCATGCTGGGGGATTTGCCGGTGGGGCAGTGGCGGTATTTGCGGGCGGATGAAACGTTTTGATTGTCGCCCTGGCTTCATTCCGGGGGAGAGGCGGGAATTCGCAGAGCAAGCTCTGCGCCCGTCGAGCGCCAATCCGATACAGTGGTTTTGCCCAAGTTTCGCATTTCCAACTTTGGCCCCGGAATAAATCCGGGGCGACAGGCTGATTGAGTTGCGGCGACACTGTTGAATCGCAAGGCGCGATGGTGGCACTGCCGTATAATCCCGCGCTCGACGTGTGCATTTCCTTGAAGGAACCCCGATGAAATTTCGCTTTCCCATCGTCATTATTGACGAAGATTTTCGCTCCGAAAATACCTCGGGACTTGGTATTCGCGCGCTCGCGGACGCGATCGAGAAGGAAGGCATGGAAGTGCTGGGTGCCACCAGCTACGGCGATCTTTCGCAATTCGCTCAGCAGCAGAGCCGCGCCTCAGCATTCATTTTGTCAATCGACGATGAAGAATTCACGCCGGGACCGGAGCTCGATCCGGCGGTGTTGAATCTGCGCAAATTCATCGAGGAAATCCGCTTCAAGAACGCCGAAATCCCGATTTACATCTACGGCGAAACCAAGACCTCCCAACACATCCCGAACGATATCCTGCGCGAGTTGCATGGCTTCATTCACATGTTCGAAGACACTCCGGATTTTGTCGCGCGCCATATCATCCGCGAAGCGAAGTCATACCTTGATTCATTAGCGCCGCCGTTTTTCCGCGCGCTGGTGCATTACGCGCAGGATGGCTCTTACTCATGGCATTGCCCGGGTCACTCGGGCGGCGTCGCGTTTTTGAAGTCGCCCATCGGGCAAATGTTTCATCAATTCTTTGGTGAAAATATGTTGCGTGCCGACGTTTGCAATGCAGTCGAGGAACTTGGCCAGCTACTCGATCACACCGGTCCTGTCGCGGCATCCGAGCGCAATGCGGCGCGCATTTTCAACGCCGATCATTGCTACTTTGTCACTAACGGAACCTCCACATCAAACAAAATGGTTTGGCATGCCAACGTGGCGCCGGGCGATGTGGTGGTGGTGGATCGCAACTGTCACGTCTCGATATTGCATGCCATCATGATGACGGGTGCCAATCCGGTGTTCCTGATGCCGACACGAAACCACCTCGGTATTATTGGCCCGATTCCGCTCGACGAATTCAAGCCGGAAAATATCCGCAAGAAAATCGAGGCCAATCCCTTCATCAAGGATAAAAAAGCCAAGCCGCGTATGCTGACGATCACGCAATCGACTTACGATGGCGTGCTCTACAACGTGGAGTTGTTAAAGGGACTGCTCGACGGCAACATCGACAATTTGCATTTCGACGAAGCCTGGCTGCCGCACGCGACGTTTCATGAATTCTATAAAGACATGCACGCCATCGGCAAGGATCGGCCGCGGCCGAAGGAGGCGATGATATACGCGACGCATTCGACGCATAAATTGTTGGCGGGCATTTCCCAGGCCTCGCAAATCGTCGTGCGCGAATCGGAAACGCGAAAACTCGATCGGCACATTTTCAACGAGGCGTACCTGATGCACACCTCGACCTCGCCGCAATACGCGATCATCGCGAGCTGCGATGTAGCGGCGGCGATGATGGAACCGCCCGGCGGCACCGCGTTGGTCGAGGAATCGATCGCGGAGGCGATGGATTTTCGGCGCGCCATGCGCAAGATCGACGACGAATGGGGCAAGGACTGGTGGTTCAAGGTGTGGGGCCCGGAAAAGCTCTCCAACGACGGCATTGGCTCGCGTGAAGATTGGGTATTGAAGGCGAACGAGAAATGGCACGGCTTCGGAAATCTGGCGCCGGGCTTCAATATGCTGGATCCGATCAAATCCACCATCGTCACGCCGGGTCTTGATGTCTCCGGAAAATTTGCGAAGACCGGCATCCCCGCGTCCATCGTCACCAAATTCTTGGCCGAGCATGGTGTGATCGTGGAAAAGACCGGGCTCTATTCGTTCTTCATCATGTTCACCATCGGCATCACCAAAGGGCGTTGGAATACGCTTCTTACAGCATTGCAGCAGTTCAAAGACGACTACGACAAGAATGCACCGATGTGGAAAATCTTGCCCGAGTTCGTCGCCGCGCAACCACTGTACGAAAGCCTCGGCTTGAAGGATCTATGCCATCAGATTCACGAGATGTACAAAGCGAACGATGTCGCCAGGGTCACGACAGAGATGTACCTGTCCGATATGCAACCCGCGATGACGCCGGCCGATGCATTTGCGAAAATGGCGCACCGCGAAATCGACCGCGTACCGATCGACGAGCTGGAAGGTCGCATCACCAGTGTGCTGTTAACGCCGTATCCACCAGGCATTCCTCTACTGATTCCGGGCGAGCGGTTCAACCGCCGCATTGTTGAATACCTGAAATTCGCGGGCGAATTCAACGCCAGATTTCCGGGATTTGAAACCGATATTCACGGCCTGGTCGAGCAGGTGAAGGATGGCAAGACCGTTTATTACATGGATTGCGTGAAACAATAGAAACGGTGCGGGTGCGACGATTGCCCGTCTACTGGTAGCAAAAATAAATATTAAGCAGATGAATCGATGAGTGAAGCAACCGGCAACATGCAGCGCGCCCTGGTCGTCGATGACGACGAAGCGATGGTCGCGTACGTTTCCAGCGCATTGAAAAGCGCGGGATTTCAGGTGGAGAGTTGCGGCGACGGAATGACTGCGCTCGAACGTTTCAAGGCGTCACCGTTCGATGTGGTGGTTGTCGATGTCCGTATGCCAAAACTATCCGGTATCAGTTTCTTGAAAAACCTGCGTCTGCCGCAAGGTTCTCCGTATCGCATCGTGCTGCTCTCGGCGATGGATGATGAAAAATTGCGCCGTGAAGCGCACGATGCCGGTGCGGTCGCCTACCTCGTGAAACCGGCATCGGTGAAGGCGATTATCGAGGCGGCGACGGGTAGTACGGCCGCAACCTAGTCTGGTGACGTCATTGCCGCTGCCGAGTGGCGTGAATCGGAAAAGTGTATCCATGCAAGACTTCTGGCAATCCAGCGGCTATCAACTATTGCAACGCAACGACCATGGGTGGTTGCGCGCGACGCCTGAATATTTGCGGCTGATCCTGTCGCGACCTGAATTGGCGCCGATTGCGGAATCGGGCGCGCATGAGTGTGCGTTGCATGCGTTGTTGCAGGATGATCCGAAGCGAGGCGTCACCGGGCATGAGATTGCACAAGTCGAAGACGCCGATACACGAGAAAATTACGCGCACTTTTTGAAGTTCCGCAATGGTCTACTCGACGCGGTCACGCTGGAGCGCTATTACCTGCAGTTATTCAGGAAAGGTGCGGTCGATATTCCGCCGCTGTTTGTCGATTTGCTCGCGCACGCGATCGTGCGCGGCTTGCTCGAAGGCTGCGAGAGTCCGTATGAGCTTCGCGCGGGTGAAATGTTTTTTCGCCGCCAACGAATTTCCACGGAGGCCGGCCAGGTTCTTGCCGCCGATGCAGAGGCAATTCAGTTGTTCGCCGAAACCGGTGGCTTCGGTGGCATTGGGCGCATGCTCGCAAATCAGGGCACGCCGCTGCGCGAAATGAAGATGGATGTGATGTCGCACGAAAACGCGCAACTCTATTGGTTGCGCGAGAGCCGCCATAACTATTTGCTCGACCTCACGCACGGTCGCGACGGTTTGGCGGCGCTTGGGCGTTTGCTCGCAAAGTGGGTCCTGCATTTCACAGGCGCGGAAGTTTCGATCCAGCCGTTGCAGGATGTGCGCGATGAAAACTGGCGGTGGCACGTTGGTCTGGACCTCGATTCGACCGCCATCTTGAATGACTTGTATGAAAACCGCGATGTAGATGCCGCGCGGGAGGCGCGCCTGATTTCCCTGTTCAATTTGACATTCAACGATCCCGCCGACATGCGCACTGACGTCGCCGGCAAGCCGGTTTATCTGGGGCTTGCGATGAGCGCCGACAATCAACTCAAACTGAAGCCGCAGAATCTGTTGATCAATTTGCCGTTTGCCTTGACGTCATGAGCGTCGTGAGGGAATGAAACGTCTATCCGCGATAAAATCGTTGTCGAAAGGAATATGACTCCATGAAAAAAACCAACGATATGCCCGAAGTAGAAATGCTGCGCAGCGAGATCGAGATGCTGATGGCGGATCGTGAAAAATTGCTGCGCGTCGCCGGCGCCGCTGCGAAGTTTGTCGAAAAAGTAAATATTGCACGGCTGCCGGTATCGGCAGTGCCATTCGCGGAAGCCGTGGCGAGCAGCGTGAATGCGCTATCCGAAGACTCACTGCGTGAAGCGCTGCTGGCCGTGAAGAAAAACTAGTCGCAATCGACTCGATGGTCGATATCGTACCGACCGGTTACGTGCGCCGCAATGCGGTAGTCGCGAAGGCAACGGGTCGTTTCTTGATGCGGATTTCCGGCTGGCGATTCGAGGGCACGCTGGCGGACGTACCGAAGCTGGTCGTCGCCGTCGCCCCTCACACCAGCAACTGGGATTTCGTTGTCGGCGTCGCAGCACTTTGGACGCTGGACTTGAAACTTTCTTTTCTCGGCAAGCACACCTTGTTTCGCGGCTGGTTCGGTCGCTGGATGCGATCGATTGGTGGCATCCCCGTTGATCGATCGCAAGCACAAGGTGTCGTCAGTGAATCGGTTGCGGCGTTTGGTGCGCGTGAGAAAATGGTGCTCGCGATCGCGCCGGAAGGCACACGACAACTTGACAAGGGCTTCAAGACAGGTTTCTTGCGGATCGCGCGCGAAGCCAAGGTACCGGTGCAGCTTGCGTATTTCGATTTCACGCGAAAGGTAATCGGCTTCGGGCCGTTGTTTTTTCCGAGCGACGATGTCGATGCAGACATAAAGAAAGTCCTCGATTTCTATCGACCTATCCCGGGCAAGTATCGCAAAGATTGGCAATCGGCGACGGCGTAGGTTTTTTGTTGCAGTGCGCCATTTCGGCGCAATGTAATGTGGTTCAAGCCCAGTCTGGTGCGGAGACGGGATCCTCCCGCATTCGGATAAGCCTTGAATTCAAAGGATAATTTAGCGTTCAGGAGATTGGCATGACAAATGCTAATAGGTAAATGCGTTGGTTTACTCCATCGCATTTCTCCTCCGAGAGCGGTTTGCCCGATCCCCCTCATCAGGGATCGGGCATTTTTTTTGCGGGTGCAAAGACTGAGGCCTACGTTGATTTTTGCGATCTCACCATCTCACGATGAGGCCGACATGAGCGGAGTGTGGGTCACTGATTCGGCTCCGCAATGTCGGCGTTCGTCAAGCCAATGTTTGACGCCATCCAACTCTCCATCGCGTGCTCCGCTTCGAAATAATGGACGCGTATTTGTTCAAGGAGGCGCGCCAATTCGCTCGCAGTTGGAATGGGTTTGACATTGTTTCCAGGCGGCGCATCTTTGGCCTTCTCGACTGCCCGCGCCGCCAGTTCCAAATCTTTGCAAAGTAATGCGACGCGCGGAAATCCCATGCTCGCCGAGGCACCACGCAGGCTGTGTGAGGTCTCGGCAAGCGGAGCCCACTCGCCGCGCGCGAGCATGCCTTCCATCAAGGTCATGCGCTCGAGCGCTTTGCGCTGAAACAAGCGAATCAATCCACCCACCGGGTCGGCCTCAGGATCGGTTGTCGGGTTCGATGAATCGGGCGGAGGTGTCAGGTAACGCAGGTCTTCAAGTTGTTCCAGGTCGAGAATTTGCGTGTCGATCAAACGTGGGTCTGGCCGGACCTCACTCGCGACGATGGGTTGCTTGAAAGCGTGTTTGGCGATTGAATCCAATGGGTTGCCTTGTGAGCCGGTAGTGCGGTTCTGAATTTGCGCGAGCACCTTCATCAGTTCCGCCGTGCGAATTGGTTTGGAAAGGTAATCGTCCATTCCAGCATCAAGATAATGTTCTCGGTCGCCGGACAACGCATGCGCCGTGATGGCAATGATCGGCGGGCAATCATCGCCCTTCAACTGCGCGCGAATTTCGTGCATTGCCGCGAGGCCATCCAGTTCCGGCATGTGAATATCCATCAATATCACATCGAATTTTCCGTGCAACGCCTCTTCAACTGCGCGCCGGCCATCGCTGACAATGGTCGCGCGGTGGCCAAGTTTATTGAGGTTACCGTGGATCACGCGCTGGTTGACTTCATTGTCCTCGGCAACGAGTACCTTGAGGGACCGGCCGTGCGCGACTCCGGGCACCGACCTTTGCAGTGCGAACGCAGCCGGTGCGTTGGCATTGGAAACAGAGCGATCAGCAACGCCAGCGGCGCGCTTGTAGTCCGGTTCGGGAACATAAGGTCGGGTGGCGACATCCTGATTGGGTTCATGGTGTGCGGCACGCATCAGGATTTCAAATACTCGTGCACGACCCGCCGGACGCATGATGAAAAAATCGTGCCGGATCGGCGGCCGCACGTTCCTCGCCGCCAGTTCCGCCCGTGATACCGTGGAACGCAATACCGACGCCACCAGCGGCATGCCAAGTGCCTTGCGCTGGGTGTCATCCTCCAGAAGTGTAGCCTGAAGTTCAAGTGCCTCGGGACTCGGTAATACGAGATCAGTGAGCAAAATATCGAATCGCGGGCCGCGCCGAAACGTAGCCGCTGCCTCAGACGGCGCAACGGCGACCGACTCAAGCCCCCATCCGGCATTGCGGGTTATTTGAATCGCGCGCCGGCTGGCGTCGCGGTCGACGATAAGCGCACGCTTCCCCGCAAACGCGGCAACATTTCGCTGCATGTACGGTTTCATCGGGCCCTCGGCAGCCGCAGTCAATATGGTGAAAATGAATTCCGAGCCCACACCTTCTTTACTCTCGACGCGGATGTCTC
>JAYTUX010000423.1:0-14579 GCA_043744315.1 Betaproteobacteria bacterium
TCTGCATGGGATCCAGCCAATCGGCCGGTCGCGCGCTGGTCGCGTTTTTTTCACCACCGGATCGTGCGGCGGAGTTTTTCGGTTTGTGGGGTGTCGCCACGCGACTCTCTGCGATACTTGGGCCACTCACGTACGGCACGGTTTCGTGGGCAAGTGGCGGTAACCACCGCCTCGCGATGCTGATTACGATCGTGTTTTTCATCGCGGCTCTCATCGTGTTGGCGGGTGTCGATGAAGCGCGTGGTCGGCGCGCCGTTTGCGCGGATCAATAGCCCGCTCGGCTATACTTTCTGCGGATTTTTCCGATAATTTTTGCCTCACATCGCGAACGCATTGATGAAAAAGAACTACTACCAGATTCTGCAAATCAAGAATGACGCGAACGATGCGGAGATCGAGCAGGCATACCAGCGCGCGTTCGACCGCCTCAAACAGTCCGGTGTTAAGGACCCCGATACCCAGGCATTGTTAACCGACGCGTACTTCACGCTTTCCGATGCAACCAATCGCGCAACCTACGATCAATCGCTCAGTGAGCCGGCTGCCCCAACGCCGCGGCTGCGAAACGTCGCGATACCGCCGTCGATGGATTTTCCAATTGATGAGTCTCACCAAGAAAAATCATCCGTGCCTCCGCGCCGCTTTGTTGGTATCGGCATCGCCCTCGCCGCGATGGTCGTGACCATTTTTGTCGGCTACCTGTTGATGGGAAAGTCGCGCGCACCTGATGCCCCGGCCGCGGCCGCCCGCAACACGGTGAATACTTCCTCCATCCCGGTTTCCTCCGAACCGCTGTCGAGCAGCCAGGCACCGGCTCCGTCCGCCGAAAAGGCCATCAACACAGGGCCGCGCAGCGGCGATCAGGTGTTCGCGGAAGTATCCAATAGCATCGTTCGCATCGTCGTGATGGATGACGCGCACACCCCCATC
This sequence comes from Betaproteobacteria bacterium, assembly GCA_043744315.1. GTDB lineage: Bacteria > Pseudomonadota > Gammaproteobacteria > Burkholderiales > Usitatibacteraceae > UKL13-2. The sequence continues at coordinate 931 of JAYTUX010000423.1, forward strand.
GGTGGCGGAAGCGGTGTCGTGACCGCGCGCGGAACAGTCATAACCAACTGCCACGTTGCACTCAAGGGATCGTTCGTCGAAGTGCGCGCCGGCAAGGACAGCTTCCCGGCAAATGTGGCATTGGCCGACGAGACGTTCGACCTTTGCCAGCTCACGGTTGGTGGCGGATTCAGCGCGCCTGCGGTCGAAATTGGTGGGATGCAATATGTGCGCACTGGCCAAAAGGTATTTGCGATCGGTGCGCCGCAAGGACTGGATCTCACCATCAGCGAAGGCATCGTTTCATCCTTGCGTGAAACCAAACTCGGCACTATCCTGCAAACCACCGCACCGATTTCACCCGGCTCCAGCGGCGGCGGTTTGTTCAATATCTCGGGGCAACTGATCGGCATCACCACGTTCCAATTGCGTAGCGGCCAGAACCTGAATTTCGCGGTACCTGCGGATTGGATCGCGGAAATGAGCCCGCGCGGTGGGCCAGGGCCAAATTTACAGTAGGTGCGTTGACGTTTTAGAGTCGCATTCGCGGCGCGGCTATGAGAAAATTTCAGATTAGCCTCCATTTAAGCTGCCCCATGCCGAACGGCAACGACATCATCAAGAACCATCCGGTCACCGCATCCGGCGAATTGGTCCACGCGACCAATTTCATTCGCAATATCATCGACGCCGATCTGGCGGCAGACAAATTTGCCACGCGCAAATGGGCGGGCAAGCCCGGGCTCGCCACGGATCACGCAAACGGTGCCCGGGATCATGCAAAAATCCGCACGCGCTTTCCGCCCGAGCCAAACGGCTATTTGCACATCGGCCATGCCAAATCAATTTGCCTGAATTTCGGCTTGGCCGAGAGTTATGGCGGTCGCTGTCACCTGCGGTTCGACGACACCAATCCCGAAAAGGAAGAACAGGAATACGTCGATTCCATTCTCGAAAGCCTTGCGTGGCTAGGATTCAATACTGCAAACGATGGCGAGAGCAATCTCTACTACGCGTCGGACTATTTCGATTGGATGTATCAATTCGCCGAAGCGCTGATTCTGAAAGGGTTCGCGTACGTTGACGATCTCTCTGCTGAAGCGATGCGCGAATATCGCGGCACGCTGACCGAGCCAGGCCGCAATTCACCTTCGCGTTCGCGCGCCATCGATGAAAACTTGCGCCTGTTTCGCGAAATGCGCGACGGCAAACATCCGGATGGCGCGATGACCTTGCGCGCAAAAATCGATATGGCGTCACCCAACATCAATCTGCGCGATCCGGCCTTATACCGTATCAAGCGTGGCCACCACCATCGTACCGGCGATACGTGGTGCATCTATCCGATGTACACCTACGCGCATCCGCTGGAAGACGCGTTGGAGCAGATTACGCATTCAATTTGCACACTGGAGTTCGAGGATCAGCGACCGTTTTACGATTGGTTGTTGGAACACGTGCGCGACGCAGGGTTTTTTGCAGACCCGTTGCCAAAACAGATAGAGTTCTCGCGCTTGAACGTAACCTACGTGGTGACCAGCAAGCGTATCCTGAATCAGCTCGTCACCGAAAGGCATGTTGATGGCTGGGATGATCCGCGCATGCCGACGCTCGCCGGCGCCCGCCGACGCGGCTACACGGCAGAAGGTTTTCGCACGTTTGCCGAGCGTACTGGCGTCAGCAAATCCGCAGGATGGATCGATTACGGTTTGCTGGAAGATTGCATGCGCGAACATTTGAATGAGACCACCTTGCGGCGGGTCGCGGTACTGGATCCGATAAAGCTCGTCATCACCAATTATCCAGAAGGCAAAAACGAAGAAACCTTCGCTCCCAATCATCCGCAGCAACCGGAATTGGGAAAACGCGCATTACCGTTTTCAGGCGAACTCTGGATCGAAAGGGAGGATTTTCAGGAGGTGCCAGTCAAGGGCTATTTCCGCTTGTTCCCCGGCAACAAAGTGCGACTGCGTTATGGTTTCGTCATTGAATGTACGGGCTGCGAGAAAGATGCGGCGGGAAATATCGTGAAGGTGCTCGCCGAATATTTTCCCGACAGCAAATCCGGGACGGCTGGGAGCGACAACTACAAAGTCAAAGGCAATATTCACTGGCTTTGCGCGAACCGCGCATGGCAGGCGGATGTGCGCTTGTACGATCGATTGTTCAGGAGCCCACATCCGGGTCGCGAATCAGGAAATTTTCTGGATGATCTCAATGCGGACTCGAAGAAAAACATCTGCGCATTTCTTGAGCCATCCCTCAAGACCGCGAACGCCGAAGATCGATTTCAATTCGAGCGGCATGGCTATTTCGTGACGGATCGCGTCGATAGCAAGCCGGGCGTACCAGTATTCAATCGCGCCGTGACGTTGCGGGATTCGTGGAACGCGAAGTAGCTTTTTTCACAGCATATTCAATCGTAGATCGCCATTTGGCGGGTGTTTCGGAATGGTTTCGCCTTAAACACCTTGCCAGTACTAGAGTTTAGCTACAGGGTACTACTAAAAACCTGTCATTCAGGTGCAGGCCGGAATGATGAAAAATTGAGGGTTAATAGACGTAGCCCACATCGCAAATAGTTGCCTCAGTTTTTGTGCACTTTTATTTCAGTCAAATCTCCGGAGACGAAAATGTATCGATCGTTAAACGTGATGTTATGCATGGGCAACTTGGCGATGGCAACTTTCGCGTTTGCCGCGCCGTCATCAATCGTCGACACCGCCTACGTGATCGAGGCGCAGAAGCGTGGGGCGATCATCTGGGACACGCGTGCGGCGTCAATGTACAAAATGGGCCACATTCCCGGCGCAGTCAATATCGGCGATATCGGCACCGAACTGCGCGATGAACACCGTGAAGATTACATCGCGTTGCCGAAAATCGAGAAAATCATGGGCGATGCCGGGATTGATCCGTCGAAGGAAATTATTGTTTACGGATTCAAAGGCAATCCCTACGTCTATTTTGGCTTGACGACGCTGAATTATTTCAGCGCCGTCAACGCAAAGGTTTATCACGGCGGGATCGACGATTGGAAAACCGCCGGGCATTTGACCTCAACCGAGCCCGCCTCACGCGCGCCGCTTGTGTTGAAAATCAAAGTGCGACCGGAATTGATGGTCGATACGACAGAAGTCGTGCGCAAACTAAGAGACCCGAAAGTGCAAATTATCGATGCGCGCACGCCAGAAGAATTTCGCGGCGAGGATATCCGCGCGATTCGCGGTGGACATATTCCTGGTGCCGTCTCGATCAACTATCTGGAAAACCAAGTCGATCCAGACACCGCCTCGAAACTCGAGAAAAAATTGGTGGCGAACAAAGACGGCATGAATTTGAAGCCGCGTAAAGAATTGCTGGCGCTCTATTCCAAACTCGACCCGGATAAAGAAACCATCGTCTATTGTCAGAGCGGTGTGCGCGCCTCCGAGACGGCGACGGTGCTCGCCGATTTGGGATTCAAGAATGTGCGCGTCTATGATTCGTCCTGGATTGGCTACGGTGCCACGCTCGATGCACCGGCCGAAGATGTCACGTTTTTCAACGTCGGCAACTTGCAGGCCAAAATGAATGCCATGCAAAGACGCATTGACAGCCTCGAAAAGGAACTCGCTGCGTCGAAGCCGGCAAAATAGCGTCATTCAAGCGGCATTGATCGCGTGTTGTGCGATCAATGCCGCGGGATCAAATCCGCTCAGCGCCGGTAAGGATTATCCGGATGCCGATCATACCGATTGGGCACACCATCACCATCGCGATCCCAGCGCCCGCGTTCAAATTGCCATCCGTTGTTGTACGCAACCCAGCGATGCGGCTGATAGTGATATCCATGACGTTCTCTCACCCATACACCGGCAATCCAGACGTGGCGATGGCCTCGCCAATCCCAATATCCTGGTACCCAGTTGTAACCCCGACGCGGCTCCGGCAAGCGCTCAAAACGCGGCGCAGGCGGCGCAATCTGCACATAAACACCGGTGGACGCAGTGCTGGCTTGCGGAATCGTCAATGCACCCAACGTGCCTGCGGCAATCAGCAATGCGGGCAATACTTTTCGCGCGAACTTGATCGTGAACATCGTCGTAACCTCCAGTAACGCCACCCCGCGTTGCGTGTAGCGGATGATGGGTGGCACGTCACCTCGCAGCCGAATAACGCAGTGGCGCGAGCGAAGGTTTACGGAATGCTGATTGTCGAGTTGTATCCGGAGGTAACGGTGTTCAAACGGTTGACCCGTAACGCAGGGGCGCCGGAAACTTATTTTGTGGTCCAGGCATCGAAATCGAGTTTATTGACATCGAACTTTACAGAAGTCGGCGCGGCACTGGCGTTGATTTCCTTTTCAGTCTTGTGAAACGCCTCGGAGAGTTTGAAACTAATCTTGGCGAGACTCTCTGGATTGGTGGCGATTTTGACGGCGTCGCCGTTGACCGAAACCTGCCCGTGAATCAATTGAACGTAAATCTGCGCCGCCATATCGCGTACGGGATTCGACGCGGCGGCGGCATTGTCGCTGGGCATGGTATTTCCTGGCTTGGGGGGAGCGGAGTGGGACATCGTATCGCCATCGTACGCCCAAAAGGCACGGCAGTGGCAAGGCGAACGCGAATCGGGTACGCTTCGGCGAGTCGGGCGTTGCCGGCCTGCCACCACGAGGAGCGATGCTATGGACGATGTCTCAAAGCGCCTGGTCGATGAACTTCAGGCGCGACATGCAACCGAGGCCGCGCGACTGCTCGAACCTGTGCCGCCGGATGCGGCTCGCGATGCGCTGGTGCAACTCAATCCGGCGTTCATTCTCGACATTCTGGCAGCGCTCACCGAGGAGACTCGCCGGGACATCATGGAGACGGCTCCGCCGGAAGTCGCCGCACAGTGGAAGAAAAATCAGGCCTATGGCGAAGGCACGCTAGGCCGATTGATGGAGCCGGCCTACGCAATTTTCGCACCTTCGACCACCGTCGGCGAAGCGACTGAAACGTTACGTGCACTGATCAAATCCGCTTTCATCACGTACGGCTATGTCACCGCTCCGGATGGCCGCATGCTCGGCGTGGTAACGATGCGGGATCTATTGTTTGCCGACAACGCGGTGAAACTTGAGGATGTGATGCTGCGCAACGCGTTTTCGCTGCGACCGGATATTCCCCTCTCAGATGCAATGCGCGAAACCTTGCATCGCCACTATCCGGTTTACCCGGTTTGCGATGAAGCGGGCATCCTGCTGGGACTGGTGCGCGGGCAGGTGATTTTTCAGGCGGAAGCGTTTGAGATCACCGCGCAGGCCGGCAGCATGGTCGGCGTCGAAAAAGAAGAACGTGTGACGACACCGATGATGCAAAGTTTCAAATTCCGCCACCCCTGGTTGCAATTGAATCTGCTTACTGCGTTTCTGGCCGGCGGCGTGGTCGCGATGTTTCAGGGCACCATTGATCGACTGGTGATTCTGGCCGCATTCCTGCCCGTATTGGCAGGGCAATCAGGCAATACCGGCTGTCAGGCGATGGCGGTCACGCTACGCGGCATTACGCTGGGCGAAATCAAACCCGGCGACGGCAAGAAGCTGGTGTTCAAGGAAGGCGCCCTTGGTGCGATGAATGGCGCGCCGATCGGTATCATTGCCGGTGTGGCGATGTATGTGACTGCGTCAGCGCAACATTCGCCACATGGGTTGTGGCTGGCGGTGGTGGTATTTCTGGCGATGGTCGGCGCGTGCATGATCAGCGGCATTTCCGGCGCGATCGTGCCTTTAACATTGAAACGCTATGGTGCCGATCCGGCGACGGCCTCGAGTATTTTTCTAACCACCGCGACGGATATTGTCAGCATGGGGATGTTGTTGGGGCTGGCGACGGTGCTGGTGAAATAGGAATTCCCGTCGCCTCACAACCGTTCGCCCTGAGCCCGCGCCGGTAAGCTTGATGCCTCGGACGAACGGAACTCCAAAAGGTGGGATGAAAAAAAACGGCAACCCGAAGGTTGCCGTTTTCTTTTACTAACCGTGTCAGCCGAATTACATTGGCTTGATGGCGGTAGCTTGTTTGCCTTTGGGGCCAGTGGTGATTTCGAACGAAACCTTCTGGTTTTCTTTCAGCGACTTGAAGCCATTGCCTTCGATCGCCGAGAAGTGCGCGAACAAATCTTCGCCGCCACCATCGGGAGTGATGAAACCAAAACCTTTAGCGTCGTTAAACCATTTAACGGTACCTGTATTGCTCATGTATTTTCCTTTGGAAAAAATAACCGGGATACTCCCCGGAGGAAAGGCAGCCAATAAAACATCAGGTAGCGAAATTTGGGAGCAAAGAAACGAGCTCGATGAATTGAGCGAGACTTCAGCACGACCTAAGTGCATACACTGCGCAAGCGACTGCGAGACGGAAGATACGGCAAACCCATTGATTCGTCAAGGTTTTTGAAAAGTTCCTCAATTGGCCAAATAAACTGAAAAAAGTCCTACCGCAACGTGTCAGTGCGAAGTCGTGCGGGTAACATTCAACATATTCCCATTACAGCCTTAGTCGCCGGCCAAAATCTGCCTGCGACATCGCGTCGAAACTGCCCCGAATGCCCCGCGGCGCCCCTTCCTACTGGACGATTACCCTCGTCGCTGCCGCGATCCTGATGGTGACGGATGGTATTCGGCGTTCTTTGGGACTGTTCGTCTCGCCGCTCAACACCAGTACCGGGCTCGGCGTCGCCTCGATCAGCCTAGCCTTGGCGGTCGGGCAATTTGCGTGGGGTGCCGTGCAACCCATTACCGGCGCCATTGCCGATAAATACGGTCCAGGACGGGTGTTGGCGGGCGGATTGATCCTGCTGGCGCTCGGTAGCGCACTGACGCCATACATGGCGAGCGCATGGGGCATCACGGTATCGCTCGGATTGCTTTCCGCCATCGGTGCCGGTGCGAGTAGTTTTTCGGTGCTGATGGGTGCCGCCGCGCAGCGATTGCCGGCCGAGCAACGCGGCATGGCCTCCGGCATCATCAACGCGGGCGGTTCATTCGGACAATTCCTGTTCGCGCCGCTGTTGCAACGATTCATCGGCGCGTTCGGCTGGATGGGCGCGATGTGGGCGATGGCGATATTGGCATTGACTGCGTTGCCACTCGCGCGCGTTGTTCGCCGCCAACCGCAAAAAACAACGTTTGATTCGGTCGCGGCGCAGGCTGCCGTGCAACCCGTGGCGCCGGAACAGACCTTGCGTGCCGCTGTGCGAGAAGCGTTGGCAGACCCGAGCTACCTGCTCCTGCACGCGGGATTTTTCACCTGCGGTTTTCACATCGCATTTCTGGTCACGCATTTGCCGGGCGAAGTGCAGTTGTGCGGCTTGCCGGTGGAAGTGGCGAGTTGGTCGATCGCCATCATCGGCCTCGCCAATATCGTCGGCAGCCTCACCACCGGCTGGGGCGTGGCCCGTTATCGGAGCAAGACCATTTTGTTCTGGATGTACCTGTCGCGATCAATACTCATATTGCTCTACCTGTTTGCGCCAAAGACCAGCCTCACCTTTTACATTTTTTCCGCCGGCCTCGGCCTCACCTGGCTCGCCACCGTTCCACCGACGGCGAGCATGGTCGGCAAATTATTCGGCGTGCGATATCTGGGCACATTGTTCGGGCTCACGTTGCTCACCCACCAAATCGGCGGATTTTTTGGCGCATGGCTGGGCGGGATCGCAGTTTCGGAACTCGGCAGTTATGACTGGATGTGGTATGCCGATATTGCGCTCGCGGCCCTCGCGGCGCTATCTAATTTACCGATCAAGGAAGCGCACATCGTCAGGTCATCGACGGATTTCAAACCAGCCTAATCATGCAACATGCTAGACTGATTTTTTGCTTCAATTTGGCCAGATAGAATCATGAAACGAGCGCAATATTCCCAGCGTGGCCCGGTGCCGCAAGAGTTCATCGAAGCGGTCGATTTCGAGCCGCCAACGCTGCAAAGCGGGCAAGTGTTGATTCAAGTTCTGGCCGCGCCGATCAATCCTTCCGATGTCTTGACGTTGACCGGTGCGTACGGCAAATTGCCGCCGCTGCCCGCCGTTGGCGGCAATGAAGGTGTCGGTAAAGTGGTGAAGCTCGGGCCCGATGTCAACGCAACTGTGGTCGGGCAAACCGTGTTGCTGCCGGTCGGCTCCGGCACGTGGGCAACACATGTTGTGGGTGAAGCCAAAAAACTGATGCCGCTACCCGGCAATGCCGACCCGCAGCAACTCGCAATGATGACGGTTAATCCACCGACCGCACTCTTGATGCTCTCCGAATTCGTCGATCTGCAACCAGGTGACTGGGTAATCCAGAACGCGGCAAATTCTGGCGTTGGAGCGTATCTGATTCAACTCGCGAAAATGCGCGGATTGAAAACTGTGAATATTGTGCGGCGCGAATCCGTCGTCGCGGATGTGAAATCGCTTGGCGGCGATGTGGTGCTGGTCGATGGCAGCGGGCTCGCCAAACGCGTTACTGAAGCAACCGGTGGCGCGTCAATCCGATTGGCCATTGATGCCGTCGGCGGCAAATCCACGGACAATCTTGCGATGTGTCTTGCCGAGGGCGGCACACTGGTCAATTACGGCATGATGAGCGGCGAGCCCTGCGTGGTGGCACCGTCATCGTTTGTGTTCCGCGATGTGACGCTTCGTGGCTTTTGGCTGGCCTTATGGTTTCGCAAGGCGACTCCGACGCGGCAAATGGAAGTGTTCGGCCAGGTTGCAAAACTGATCGCCGACGGCAAACTGCACACCCGCATCCACGCGACTTACGATGTCGTACAGATCAAAGATGCCGTCGCGGCGGCGGCCGCCGGCGAGCGCGATGGAAAGATTCTGATTGTGCCGACCGTTTGAGCTTCGACAAGATTGATGTCGCAAAAGCGTCGCTACTGCATTGAATGAAATTGACAGGGAGAAATTAAAATGAAATTCGTGATTGCGAACTCCGTGCTGGCATTGTCGATGTTGGCATTTGCGGGGACAGTGTCCGCCAAAGTATCTTGCGAAGATGTAAAAGCCAAGATCGAGGCTAAGCTCCAAAGCAAGGGGGTGAAAGCCTACAGCCTCACGATTGTGCCGAACGATGAGGCGAGCGATTTGCGCGTCGTCGGCACTTGCGACGGTGGTGCCAAGAAAATCCTCTACAAGCGCGGTTGATCACTTGTGCGCCGCGTCGCATGACGCCGACACGGCTGCGCATGCATTCGAAAATTGCGGCGGCATGAGCATTCAAAAATCATCGGCGCGCGAATGATCACTGGTCGCCGAAATCGCTTCAACGGTTCAATCGCCGCGACGGCAACCGCGATTGTTCTCATCCTGACCGCATGTTCCGGTGGTGGCGGCGGTGGCAGCGCGCCCGCAGCCCCGCCCCCTGTGGTGGTCGTACCGCCGCCACCACAAACGCCGCCAGCGGCGACAGGCTTGGTTTCATCCGCGTCGACCTTTACTGCGGGCTGTGCCGGTGTCGCCAGCGCTGGCACGCTTTATAACAACGCGGAAGTAGAACCGCATCTCGCCATCAATCCGGCAAACCCCGCGAATCTGATCGGCTCCTGGCAACAAAATCGCTGGTCGGATGGCGGCTCGCAAGGCACGGCCGTCGGCTACTCGTTCGATGGTGGTGCGACATGGGCCGCCAGCGCCCTGCCCGCCTCGCGCTGCGGCGGCGGCAATGCTGCCAACGGCGGCGATTACGAACGCGCGACGGATCCTTGGGTAGCGATTTCGCCTAATGGTGTTGCGTACCAAATGTCGATCGGCTTCAGCGGTGCCACGTTGCAGCCCGGCTCAACCTCTGCAATGCTGGTATTCCGATCCACCGATGGCGGTCGCAATTGGAGTACGCCGGCCACCCTGATCCGCGATGGATCGCAATTTTTCAATGACAAGAATTCCATCACCGCAGACACAACCGATTCGCGTTACGTGTATGCGGTGTGGGATCGCCTTACCACCGATAACCGCGGCCCGGCGATGTTCGCGCGCACCATCGACGGTGGCGTCACCTGGGAGCCCGCCAAAGTGATCTTCGATCCCGGTGCAGGTCGGCAGGTACTGGGTGTGGAAATCGCAGTACTGCCCGATGGCACGCTGATTCACTTTTTCAATCAACTTAACAACGGTGCCACCACCACCGGACAATTTCAGGTGCAACGCTCAACCGACAAAGGCGTCACGTGGTCCGCGCCGATCAAGGTCGCGGACTTCTTCGGCATCGGCACACGCGACCCGGAGAGCGGCCAAGTGATCCGCGATGCGGGTTTTCTGGGGCGCATTTCCGTCGGCCCGCAGGGCCAGTTGTACGCCACCTGGCAGGACGCGCGGTTTACCAACGGCGCCCGCGATGGCATCGCCTTCACGCGCTCAACCGACGGTGGCTTGTCGTGGTCTGCGCCGACGCAAGTCAATGCCGTCACCACTGCGCAAGCCCTGACCCCAACCGTGCATGCGCGTACCGACGGCACGCTTGGCATCACCTACTTCGACATGCGCAACAATACGGCCGACGCGGCCACGTTGCCAATCGATTACTGGCTCGCGACCTCGCGCGACGGTGTGACCTGGATCGATCGGCGCATCACGACGGCATCATTCGAATTGGGTTTGGCACCATTTGCACGCGGTCTATTTCTGGGCGACTACATGGGCCTTGTCAGCAATGGCGCGAATTTTTATCCGCTTTACGTTCGCACGACCGGCGATCTCACCAATCGCAATGATGTGTTCATGACGCCGATGGCGGTGGCCGTCGGAACATTGGAAACGGCGAAATCCGCGGAAGCAAGATCAGGCGTAAGCAGTGCGGACAACGTCGCGCCATTCATTCCCACTGCCGCGCACCGCCAGAGCGTTCACGACAACATTGTGCGGGCGATGGAGCGGCGCGCGCCGGGTTGGGCGCGCTTACGCGGCATACGCGACGCCGCGCCGTAGGTCAGTTCAGTAATCACTAATTGCAGTTGCCTTCAACGCTTGTCATCCTCGTGAGCGCGGAGATCCATATTCGTTGCATCTCGCCTAATTGCAAACTTTGGATTCCCGCGCGGGCAAGTGCCCGGTTCATACCGAGCCCGTCGAAGAACGAGAATGACTGCATGGTTCCGCGAAAAGAGCGTGCCTACATGCAAATTTGGCGGGCCTCTACAGCCACTTTCGCCCCGAAATCCGCGCCAATACTAGACTTTTTCCGCCTACCAAGGCTCCAGGCAAAACATATAGCCATGCGGTCGCACCGTTTTAATCTTCCAGCCAGTCTCCTTATCCTGACCAAAGCGGCGACGCAATCGATAGAGCCTGGCGTCGACCGAACGATCGGCATTGCTGTAGTGCAGGCCGCGAAGTGATTTCAAAATATCGTTTCGTTGCATCACGCGGCCGGCATTGCTTGCAAGCAACCACAGCAAATCAAATTCAGCTGGTGAGAGTTCAATGCGTTTATCGTCGAGCACCACTTCCCGATTGACGCCGTGAATTTTCAGGCGGCCAAACTTGAGCACTTCGCCGTCGCTCGATGTGGTGGCCGCGGGATGCGTGCGGCGTGTGATGGCCTTGATGCGCGCGAGCAGCACGCGAGGCTGCACCGGTTTCGCCAGATAATCATCGGCACCCAGCTCTAAGCCGAGCACCTGATCGAAGTCCTCTTCTTTTGCGGTAAGGATGATGATCGGCACCATGTTCCCTGAGCCTCGAATCTCGCGGCAAACATCGAAACCATCCTTGCCGGGCAACATCACATCGAGGATGACCAGGTCGGGCTTTTCATCGGTGACGCGTTTGAATGCCTGATCGCCGCGCCCTTCCGCAGTGACGGTGATGCCCTGCTTGCCAAGGTAATCGGTAATAGCACGACAGAGTTCGACATCGTCTTCAATCAGCAACACTCGCGTGGCGAGTTCGGATGCTTTGTCGATGGCGAATACTTCATTCAATGCATTCATGTTTGTGCCCTCCGGCAACTGCAAATTTCAATTTTTGGCAAATCTGCAACCCGTCCGCACTCACTCACCATGTGAGTGAGACGCGAGTACCACCAAATTTGGATTCCGAAATCTGCGCCGATCCGCCGTGCCAAAACGCGATTTGCTTGACGATTGCCAGGCCGATTCCGGCGCCGCCGGACTGACGGTCGCGGGCGCTATCGAGGCGCGTGAATGGCTCGAACAGGCGGTCGCGCTCGGCGGTGGGAATGCCTGCGCCGTCGTCATCCACATGCATGTAGCGCTTGCCGTCGGCCACACCGACATGCATTTCAACCCGTTGCTTCGCATAACGAACAGCGTTTTGCAACAGATTCATCGCGGCGCGGGAGAGATAGCGGTAGTCGCCGTCGATTTCATCGGCATCGGCGTGCACATTGATTTTGATTTCCCGCCCGGTCGCGCTTGCCAACTCGCGCGCGTCGTCGGCGATTTCATGCAGCCAGGGTTCAACGTCGATTGGGCCGATATCGAGTTTCGGTGCCTCGCGGTCCAGCCGCGCGTATTCCAATAGCTCAGTGGAAAGATCGTCGAGTTGATCGATCGAGGTGTTCATGAGTCGCAGTTCCTGATCTTTTTCCTCGATGTTCGTCGCTTGAATCGCAAGCTCATGGCGAAACCGCAGACGCGTGATCGGTGTGCGGAATTCGTGCGAAATCGCATTCGTCAAGTTCTTGTGCGAACCCAGCAACGCGGAAATACGATCCTTCATTTTGTTGAAAGACTCCGCCAGCGGATAGAGCGCCGCGCCTTTGCGCATGTCGACGTGAAAATCAAACTTTCCTTCACCCACACGATTGGCGGCGCTCTCCAGTTTTGCCATGTCTCGTCGGAACAGCCGAACCCATAGAAAAATCGCAAGAGCGTACATGGTGGATTCCACCAGCCACGTAAACTGCATTGACGTCAATACTCCAAATACCATAACCGGCTGCATCTTCGCAAACGGGGCCTTCAATATGACAACATATTGCGTGCCGAGTATGGTTTGAAAAATGTTATATCCAGGACCGGTCGGTAAGTCACGAATCACAAGTTTTTGGGAACGGATCACGCCCATTTCTTCTGATGACAAATTTCCTTCTTGAACTAGTTCATCTACCGTCAACAGACGCGACGGTCCCAAAAATACGTCGGGTGATCCAACTCGCGCCTTCAGCTTTTCAAAGCGCGCAGGCCATTCTTCTTTTGGAAATTGCGCCAACACCTCCTCGATGAAAACATAGGTTCGACGATAGCGTTCATTGGCATTCGATACGATCGTCTTGTCGAGGTTCCAGTCATAGACATGTCGCTGAATCTGAAATGACGCCAGTGACGTCAGCAACACTAACAGCCACAATTTGAGGAAGAGTTTGCCCATGGGATATCGTAGCAGTACAGAGCCTCACAATTTGCAACAAACTGCAACAGATTGAATCGACCGGTGACCACGCCGCTTGTATGCACGGCCACTTGCGCGCGGTCCGGTGACAATTAAACAGGCGAAGCCAGCGACTTCGCCTGCTGCGGTTTGTTCAAAATTCCAAATGCCTATTTGAACTTGTACGAGGCCGTAAACACAAAATTCTTGCCGTACGGATTGTGGAAGGTCGGATTGAAGCCTAGCGTCAACTGGTTGTTGTCGTAGGGCGCGTCGCGACTGAAGAAATTCCGGATCATGAACGAGAGCGAGGTATTTTTGAATCC
>JAYTUX010000424.1:0-14564 GCA_043744315.1 Betaproteobacteria bacterium
GCTATCGTCGAACGTGCGCACAATCACCGGCACGTCGGCGCGCATGGCACGCACATGCGAAAGTATCGTCAACGCGGCGTGAGTATCGGCAAAGCTCACTACGACCGCGGAAGCACGTGGCAAACCGGCCGCCGTCAATACTTCCTGGCGCGCGGCATCGCCGTACATGACAGAGTCACCCGCGGCGGCGGCCTGCCTCACGCGCATCGGGTCGGCGTCGAGCGCGATGATGGAAATTTTTTCCTGCTCCAGAAAGCGCGCAAGGCTTTGCCCGGATCGGCCATAGCCGCAAATAATCACGTGCTGTTGCTTGCTCATCGACTTGATCGCCAGCTGCTGCAATTGCACCGCGCGCGCTTCCCATTCGCCGGCTACCAGCCGCATCACGATCTTTTCGCTGTAGGCCAATATCAATGGCGAGAGCATCATGGAAATCAGCATTGCCGCCAACACAAGCTGCATCACCGGTTCCGTCAGCGCCTGATGCCGCCCCGCGAGCGAGAGCAATACAAAACCAAATTCACCTGCCGGGGCCAACGCCAACGCACAGCGCAGTGCCACGGCTTTATCGTTTTTCATCAGTAGCGCGAGCAGGGTGATCAGCAAGAATTTCAGGGTGATCAGCGCAATCAGCACCGCCAGCACAATCGGCCAGCGATCCCATACTTCGCGCAAATTGAGCAGCATGCCGATGGTGACGAAAAAAAGCCCCAGCAACACGTCGCGAAATGGCTTGATGTAATCCTCAACCTGGTAGCGGTATTCGGTTTCCGAAATCAGCATGCCGGCGAGAAAGGCACCCAGCGCCAAAGACAATCCCGACGCCTCGGTCGCCCACGCAAGGCCAAGCGTGACGAGGAGTACCGCCAGCACAAATAACTCTGACGATTTCTGTGCTGCGATCAGGTGAAACAGTGAACGCATGATGCGTTGGCCAAGCAACAGAATGACGGCCAGCACCACCGCCGCCTTAAACAAAGCCGCGCCGATTTCAATGGCGATCTGCTCCCCCGAAAGTGCTAAGGCGGGGATCAACACCAGGAGCGGAATGACCGCCAAATCCTGAAATAGCAGCACGCCCATGATCTGCTTGCCATGTAGCGAATGAAGCTGTGTTTGCTCCGCCAACACCTTGGTGATGATGGCGGTGGATGACATGGCGAGAATGCCGCCAAGTATCAACCCCGCCTGCCAGGTTTGCCCCGCCAGCATCGCGACACAAATGACCACCAACATGGAAATGCCAACCTGTAGGCCACCAAAACCCAATACGACGTTGCGCATCGATACCAGTTGCGGCAATGAAAATTCCAGGCCAATTGAGAACATCAGGAACACCACGCCGAATTCGGCAAGATAGCGTGTGCCCGGCGTATCCGGCACTGCACCCAATGCATGTGGCCCGATCAAGACGCCCACCAGCAAATAACCCAGAATCGCCGGCATTCTTAAACGGCGGAACACGACCACCATTACCACGGCGGTTGCGAGCAGGATGACGACGAGCGGTAGTGTGGCCTCGGTGGTCATTGGTTAAGGACGCTTTTGGTTGTGAGAGAAGCGAAGGATGACATTACAATGTGAATATGCAGAGTCTATTACAAGCCCGCTCTCTCTCGGATACCGACCGTACGCTGGCCCTGGCGCGGGAAACGATGAAGATCGAAGCCGACGCCGTCAGTGCGCTTTCGCTGAAGCTGGGTGAAGCATTTCTGGCCGCGCATAAATTACTGTTCGACGCCGTCGCAGGCAAGGGTCGCGTGGTGGTCACGGGGATGGGCAAGAGCGGGCATATCGGCGGCAAGATCGCCTCAACGCTCGCCTCGACCGGTACTCCGGCATTTTTCATGCATCCCGGCGAAGCGAGTCACGGCGACTTGGGCATGATCACTGCCGGTGATGTCGTGATCGCGATTTCAAACTCCGGCGAATCCGATGAAATCCTTAAAATTTTGCCGCAACTCAAGCGTCGCGGTACGCCGATTATCGCCATCACAGGTAGACCGAATTCAACTTTGGCCGAGGCGGCAACGGTGCATCTGGACGCGGCCGTCGAAAAAGAAGCCTGCCCGCTGAATCTCGCACCCACGGCCAGCACCACCGCGACATTGGCCTTAGGTGATGCGCTCGCGGTGACGTTACTGGATGCGCGCGGGTTCGGCGAGGATGATTACGCGATGCATCATCCCGGCGGCGCGCTCGGCAGACGGCTACTGATGCATGTGAGCGATGTGATGGTAGTCGGCGAACGTGTTCCCAAGGTGCCTGCAGCAGCGTTGTTACCCGCGGCGATCATGGAGATGTCAAAAAAAGGGTTGGGTATGACGGCAGTCGTCGATGCGAACGATACCTTGATTGGCGTATTCAGCGACGGCGATTTGCGGCGCGCACTCGAAGCGCACGAAAACATCCGTGAAATTCCGGTTATCGACGTGATGACGCGTACACCCAAAACCATTTCGCCGAATCGCCTCGCCGTTGAGGCCGCTGAATTGATTGAACGCCACAAAATCGGCTCGAGTGGGCTCCTGGTGGTCGATGAAAACAATCGACTTTTAGGCGCGGTACATGTGCTGGAACTGATGCGCGCAGGCGTGCTGTGATGCGTTGGGTCGCGCCAGCGGGCGTGAATGACGCAATACTGGCTCGTGCTTCACGCATCAAGCTGGCAGTATTCGATGTCGATGGTGTATTGACCGACGGGCGCTTGTACTACGGTGCAAACGGCGAGGAGACCAAGGTATTCAATACGCTCGACGGTCATGGCCTGAAAATGCTGCAATCTTCGGGCGTCGATCTCGCCATTATCTCCGGGCGAGGCTCCGATGCGCTTGCGAGGCGCGCGAAGGATTTGCGCATTACCCAACTTTTCATGGGCGTCGACGATAAGCGCGAGGTGTTCGAGCATCTGCTGCAAAACATGTCGATCGAATCGGTTGAAGCGGCAGGGCTCGGCGACGATGTTATTGATTTGCCGTTTTTATCCCGCTGCGGATTTGCCGCCTGTGTGCCTGCGGCACCACAATATTTGAAGTCGCAAGTTCATTACACCACCCACGCCGAGGGCGGGTGCGGTGCGGTACGCGAATTCTGCGAGATCATCATGCAGGCACGCGGCACCCTCGCCGCCGCGCTCGAACGATATCGGCAATAGTGATGTTATGGGTTAAGTCATTTCATATTGTATTCATGGTCGCGTGGTTCGCCGGGCTGTTTTATTTGCCACGCCTGTTTGTTTATCACGCCATGGCCGAAGACAAGTTGTCGATTGAACGCTTCAAAATCATGGAGCGTAAACTCTATTTCGGCATCATGATGCCGTGCATGGTGTTGACGCTGGCACTCGGATTCTGGCTTTGGCTCGGGTGGTGGGGTGGCACCGGAGCGGCGATGGGCTGGATGCACGCGAAACTGGTGCTGGTGCTGGTGCTAGTCGTACACCACTTTTATCTCGGCAAGTTGATGAATGATTTCAAGCAAGACCGCAATCGCCATGGCCATGTGTTTTATCGCTGGCTAAATGAAATTCCGACCTTGCCGGCGCTGATCGGCATCATTGTCCTGGTGGTCGTGAAACCCTTTTAAAGCAGACCATGAACGAACATTATTTCGCCCCGTGTCCGCGCGGGCTGGCCGGTGTGCTCGCCGCCGAATTGCAAGCATTCGGTGCGGTCAACTTGCAGGCGCAGGAGGCGGGTGTCGCTTTCGAAGGCGACAAAGCGCTGGGCTATCGCGCCAATTTGCGTTCACGTATCGCGAGTCGAATTCTTCGGCGAGTCGCGTATTTTCCCTATGAACAGGAACAGCACATCTATGATGCGGCGTTCCTGCAGCCGTGGCCGGCGTGGTTCGATGTTGCGCGCACAATCAAGGTTGAGATCAACGCGCATCGATGCCCGTTGAAGAGCCTCGATTTCATCACGCTACGCGTCAAGGACGCGGTCTGCGACAAATTCCGCGAGCAAGTCGATGCCCGTCCCTCGGTCGATGCGCGCGCACCGGATATTCGTATCCACATTTTTCTCGATGCCACCCATGCGACCCTGTACATCGATCTATCGGGCGAACCATTATTCAAACGCGGTCTGCGAGACCACACCGGCGAAGCGCCGCTGAAAAAAAATCTCGCAGCGGGCATCATCAAATTATCGGGATGGGACGGTATTGAGGCGTTCATGGATCCGATGTGCGGTAGCGGCACCTTTTTGATCGAGGCGGCGGAAATATCACTCAACATTGCACCCGGATTGTCGGGCGATCGGCTGCGTGAATTCGCGTTCACAAAGTTGAAAGATTTTGACCGGGCGACGTGGGAGTCGGAAGTCGCACAAGCGCGCGCGGAGCGAAAATCCCCGCCCGGCGCACCACTGCCCATTTACGGCTCGGACAAATACGGCTATGCGATCACCGATGCGCGTAAAAACCTCACCGCTAACCTGCTCATCGACTGTGTGCATCTGAAGCAAGTCAATATTCTCGAAGTATCTGCACCCGCCGCGACCGGCGTGCTGGTCACGAATCCGCCTTACGGTGAGCGGCTGGGCGAAGTCGATGACCTTGCCGCGTTATATCCAAAACTGGGGGACTTGCTCAAGCAAAAATTCGCTGGCTGGCGCACGTATTTTTTCACCGGTGATCCGCAGTTGCCGAAGTTGGTGCGACTTTCTGCCAGCAAACGCACGCCACTCTTTAATGGCAAGCTTGAATGTCGATTGTTCGAGTACAAAGTGATTGCGGGCAGCAATCGAAAACCGGCGCCGATGGCGGATTCATGAATTCGGCAAGAACCAGCATTGGCGGGCGTTTCCGGGTGTTTTGTGCCCAAACGCCTCGCCAGTAATAGACTTTCTGCTCTACTTGACGATCTCCAGATGTTCCAGGCCCGCCGCCAAATCTTTTTCCTTGGCGTTCTTGCCTTCGAGCTTGATCTTCAGGCGCAGATCGTTGAGTGAATCCGCGTTACGCAGCGCGTCTTCGTAGGAAATCATGTCGGCTTCAAACAAATCGAATAGCGCCTGATCGAATGTTTGCATGCCGATTTCGCGCGAACGCTTCATCACGTCCTTGATTTCGTGCACTTCGCCTTTGAAAATCAAATCCTGAATCAGCGGCGAATTGAGCAAGATTTCGATCGCAGCCACGCGCCCCTTGCCTTCTTTTTTAGGTATCAGCCGCTGCGAAACGAACGCTTTGAGATTTAGCGACAAATCCATCAGTAGCTGGTGACGCCGCTCTTCCGGGAAGAAGTTGATGATGCGATCGAGCGCCTGATTGGTCGAGTTGGCGTGCAGCGTGGACATGCACAAATGTCCGGTTTCGGCAAAGGCGATTGCGTAGTCCATCGTCTCCCGATCGCGGATTTCGCCGATGAGAATCACGTCCGGCGCTTGTCGAAGGGTATTCTTCAGGGCAGCGAACCAGTTATCGGTATCGACACCAATTTCACGCTGCGTGACGACGCAATTCTTGTGTTCATGCACGTATTCGACCGGATCCTCGATGGTGATAATGTGCCCGTAGCTATTCTCATTGCGAAAACCGATCATGGCCGCGAGCGTGGTCGATTTTCCGGAGCCGGTGCCGCCAACCAGAATGACCAGGCCGCGCTTGGTCATCACCACGTCTTTCAGCACCTCGGGAAGATTGAGATCCTCCATTTTCGGAATCGCGGTCGTAATCGTGCGCAATACCAGTCCGATACGACTCTGCTGCACAAACGCATTCACGCGGTAGCGGCCTATGCCCGCTGGCGCAATCGCGAAATTGCATTCCTTGGTGGCCTCGAATTCGGCCGCCTGCTTGTCGGTCATGATCGAGCGCGCGATCTCGCCCGTATGCACAGGTGACAGGCTCGATTGCGAGACTGGCGTCATTTTGCCGTCGATCTTCATGGCGGGTGGAAATCCGGCCGTGATGAATAGATCGGATGCACGCTTGGCGAGCATTGCGCGCAGCAACTGATGAACAAATTTTAGAGCCTCATCGCGTTCCATGACTTCTCCTGTCGCAGCGCTGTGCCAATGGCCGCGCTGAACGGTTAATTAAACGAATCCTTGTTGGCGGCTTTGCCGCGCGCTTCGGCGACAGTGATGATGCCGCGTCGTACCAAATCCGCCAGATTCTGATCCATCGTCTGCATACCAAGTGCTGTGCCGGTCTGGATTGCCGAATACATCTGTGCGACTTTCGCTTCGCGGATCAAGTTGCGGATGGCCGGCGTGCCGACCATGATTTCGTGGGCGGCCACGCGACCGGTGCCGTCCTTGGTTTTGCAGAGTGTTTGCGAAATCACCGCGCGCAATGATTCGGACAACATGGCGCGGATCATTTCCTTTTCCGCCGCCGGGAATACGTCGATGATCCGATCCACGGTTTTAGCGGCCGAACTGGTGTGCAGCGTGCCAAATACCAAGTGGCCGGTTTCCGCGGCCGTCATGGCGAGGCGAATCGTTTCCAGATCGCGCATTTCGCCCACCAGAATGATGTCCGGATCTTCGCGCAGCGCGGACTTCAGTGCATTGGCGAACGATAGCGTGTGCGGGCCGACTTCGCGCTGATTGATCAGACACTTTTTTGATTCATGCACGAATTCGATCGGATCCTCGACTGTCAGGATATGGCCGAATTCGTTTTCGTTGATGTGATTCACCATCGCCGCCAACGTGGTCGATTTGCCGGAACCAGTCGGGCCGGTCACCAGTACCATGCCGCGGGGTTGATTGGAGATTTCCTCAAAACTCTTCGGCGCATTCAGATCCACCAGCGACAAAATCTTCGAGGGAATCGTCCGCATCACCGCGCCGGAGCCGCGCTGATGATTGAACGCGTTGACGCGAAAACGCGCCAGATTGGGGATCTCGAACGAAAAATCGCACTCGAGATTTTCCTCGTAATGCTTGCGCTGCCCGTCGTTCATAATGTCGTAAATCATTCCATGCACGTCATCGTGCGACAGTGCCGGCACATTGATCCGCCGCACATCGCCGTGGACGCGGATCATCGGCGGCAATCCGGCCGAGAGATGCAAATCGGAGGCCTTGTTTTTGACACCAAAAGCGAGGAGTTCGGCGATTTCCATTTATACTTTTCCTTGGCGGTTTCCGATCCGGCGCAGATCGGCGCATTGTCTGTGTGTCGCAAAGGCACTGGCCTGCTGGGCGTCGCATACAACGCGTGCGCGGGTGGCCAAAACGGCCTTTCTTCGAGTGATTATGTCCCCAATCGAATCGAACTTGCAACACGTGAAGGCGGGCATCGATGCCGCGATCACTACCTTGCCCGCGGCGGCGCGGCGGTCGGTCGCGCTGATTGCCGTGTCGAAGATGAAGTCAGCCGTCGATGTCCAAGCCGCATTTACCGCCGGGCAACGCGAATTCGCCGAAAACTATGCGCAGGAAGGCGTCGCTAAAATCGAGGCGACGGCGGATTTGCGACCGCAAGGGCTGATCTGGCATTTCATTGGTCCGCTGCAGAGCAACAAAGCCAAACTGGTGGCACGGCATTTCGACTGGATGCAAACCATCGATCGGCCAAAAATCGCCCTCGCCCTGTCGGAGCATCGTGCCGGGTTGCCACCGATGAATGTGTGCCTGCAGGTCAACATCAGCGGTGAGACCAGCAAGAGCGGGGTTGCACCGGCTGAGGTGCGGTCACTCGCCGCGCAAATCGCCACGTTACCCGGCCTTAGATTTCGCGGACTCATGACCATCATCGAAAATACGCCGGATGAAAGCACGCGGCGAGCGCAATTCCGTATGATGCGTGAGTTGTTCGATTCGCTGATTCGCGCCGGGTACCCAGTCGACACGCTTTCCATGGGCATGTCCGAGGATTACTGCGTTGCGATCGAAGAAGGTGCCAATATGGTGCGCGTCGGCAGCGCAATTTTTGGCGCGAGAACGCCGTCAAAGGGTGTTATTTCGGGAGTAAGCGCGTGAAGGTATTGTTTGTGGGGGGCGGCAACATGTGCCAGGCGATCTTGGGCGGATTGATCGTGCAGGGCGTGCCAATGGCCGGCATGCGCGCAATCGAGCCGCAGGCGGACACGCGCGCGGCCCTACTTGCAATGGGTATCGCCGCAGCGACCGACTGTCGGGATTCCGATCTTGATGTCGATACCATCGTGCTTGCCGTGAAACCGCAGATGATGCAAGTGGCGGTAGCGCCGTTGGCTGGAAAATTACGTTCGCAACTCGTGATCAGTATTGCGGCCGGCATCCGTTCGCGTGATTTGGCGGGTTGGCTCGTGGGGGACCCGCGAACCGCCAATGCAAAACCGTATGAAAACATCGTGCGCGCCATGCCAAATACGCCTGCGCTGATTCGCGCTGGCATTACCGGTTTGTATGCGGCCAAAGCGGTCGGCAACGCCGCGCGCGCCGCAACCGAGGCGCTGCTTGGCACCGTTGGCCAGACCGCCTGGTTCGATGACGAGGTAATGCTCGATGCGGTCACGGCGGTGTCGGGGAGCGGTCCGGCGTACGTGTTCTATTTCATCGAAGCACTCGAAGCGGCTGCGCAAGAGTTGGGTTTCGACGAGCCGACCGCGCGTCAATTTGCGTTACAGACATTCCTGGGCGGCGCGAAACTCGCCGCTGCAAGCGCCGATGCGCCGGCAACCCTTCGCGCGCGCGTCACCTCCAAGCGCGGCACCACCGAGCGCGCCATCGAGACATTCGATGCACTCGACGTACGGAAACATATCATCGCTGGAGTCAAGGCAGCCTGCGAGCGCTCGCGTGAACTTGGCGACGAAATGGGTCGACGCACGACGGATGGAATCGGGAAATCCTGATGGCCACCCAAGCACTGCGCTACATTCTTGAAACCGCCTTTGACTTGTTCGTGCTGGCGGTATTGACGCGTTTTTACGCGCAGGCATTTCGTGCCCCGTTCCGCAATCCGATCGCCAATTTCATCGTTGCATTAACCGATTTCGCGGTAAAACCGATGCGCAAGATCATACCTGGCGCGATGGGGTTGGATCTCGCGTCGTTGCTGGTGGCGTGGATTGCCCAAAGCATCCTGCTTACCGCCTTGTACGCGATGATCAGCCTCAACGTGCTGGCAATGCCAGCGTTTTGGCCTGCGCTTGTGTTGCTCGCGCTGGTGAAGTTGGCAAAGCTGACCATCTACCTTTTGATGGGTGTGGTGATTATTCAAGCACTGTTGTCGTGGGTGAGTCCGTATCACCCCATCCGGCCATTTTTTGATGCGCTGTCGCGGCCGTTTTTGCGGCCTTTCCAGCGCTTGATTCCACTGGTGGGCGGCGTGGATTTGTCGCCGCTGATACTGCTTGTCATCCTGCAGGTGATCCTGATTGCGCCGATGTTGTGGCTGGAACTTGAAGCCGCGAAACCCATTACCCGTCTGTTTGGGCTGCCGTGAAGCAATGGTTAAAACCGGAATGGTGCAGTGCACCGTCGGTGTTTGCAGGCGCGCATTTTCTGCCGATGCAGTACACTCTTGAACGATAAGAATTCGGATCGATGCCCCCCACGTGGATTTAAACGACAATATCAATAGCCGCTTTGAGACCGAAATCGCCCGTTACAGCGAGTGGCGGGAAGGCCTCACGCGCGCGGTGCACGATTATCACGACTGGCTGGAAAAAACCAACCAGCTCGACGTGCAGCAATCGATTCGTTTCTATGATTTGCTGGAGACACTCAACCGCGGGCGCTTGACACTTGCGTTCCTTGCCGAATTCTCTCGCGGCAAATCAGAGCTGATCAACGCGCTCTTTTTCTCGAGCTTCAAAGAGCGTTTGCTGCCTTCGGACGTCGGCCGCACCACCATGTGCCCGACGGAGCTGTTTCACGACCCCAACGAAGAGCCGTATCTCAAATTGCTCTCCGTGGAGACACGCTACCGCGACGAATCGATTTCGCAATTGAAAAACATGCCGGTCGAATGGTCGAAAATTCGACTAAATGTGAATAGCGCGAAGGAAATGAAGCAGGCTTTGTCTGCGCTCGCCGACACCAAGCGCGTCTACGCGCTCGACGCACGCATGATGGGGCTGATCCCCATGTTCGACGAATCGGGCGAAGGGCCGAGCGAGGATGACATCGTCGAAGTGCCGGCATGGCGTTACGCGATCATCAATTATCCGCATCCATTGTTGACCAATGGCCTGTCCGTACTTGATACGCCCGGCTTGAATTCGCTCGGGCTGGAGCCCGAGTTGACGCTCTCGACAATACCGAGTGCGCAGGCGATCCTGTTCCTGCTTGGCATCGATACCGGCGTCACCAAGAGCGATATGGAAATCTGGGATCGTTTCGTGAAGACCGGGCAGCCGGAAAAAATCGCGGTCTTGAACAAGATCGATGTCATGTGGGACGAGTTGAAAACCGAGCCTGAAATCAAGGCCGGCATGCAACGAATGATTGAAACTACCTGTACGCAATTGGGATTGCCGCCGGAGAAGGTATTCGCGCTGTCTGCGCAAAAGGCACTGGTCGGGCGCATCAAAGGCGATCACGAGATGGTCGAGAAGTCCGGCATCGAAAAACTCGAAGCCTACCTCGCCCACGAAATTATTCCCATCAAGCGCCAGTTACTGGCCAAGGCGGTCACCAGCGAAATCGGCGCGATGATGGTCGCGAGCCATCGCAGTTGTACGCAGAAACTCGAAACCAACCAGGCACAATTGAACGAACTCGCGGCACTCTCTGGCAAGAGCCGCGACCTGACGATGAAGCTGTGGCAACAGGTAAGTGCGGAGAAAGAGGCTTACAACAACGCGCTCGCGGAGTACAAGGTGCAACGTATTTCGTTCAACAAAAAACGCGACGCGCTACTGGAAATTTTTAATCCGACGAGACTGGACAAGCTGTGCGCGGAAAGCCTGGATTCCTTGAACGATTCATGGACAACAGTGGGTCTCACGCGCGGCATGCGTTCGTTGATCCAGAAAGTGGACGATGAATTCAAGGCCGTCAATCGCGCCGGCGAGGACATCTTGCGGTTGATGGAAGGCGTCTACAACACCTTTCAAGTGCGCTTCAAGTTCGACAAAATGAAATTCCCGCCGCTCGATTTCGAGGGGCCGCGCAATAAATTGCAAATCCTCATTTACGAAACCGAACAGTTTTGCAAAGACCCGGTCAATATTGTGATGACCGAAAAGCGTTTCATGGTGCGGCGTTTCTGGCGCATGCTGGTCGAGTCGGCTCGAAAAATATTTAATGGCGCGCGCGTCGATACCGAACGCTGGTTGACCGACGTGCCGCTGCCGCTCGAGTCGCAAATCAAGGATCACAAGGCGCAATTGCAGGCGCGCCTCGATTCGCTCGCGAAGATCAATGAGCGCGGCGGTGCCATTACCGAAGAAATCGCCAAGTTGCAAACCCAGCGCACCGATCTTCAGCGTCAGGTCGCGATGATCACTTCGTTGATCTTGAAAGTCCGCGACGTAGGCAAGCCACGCGCGGTAACCGATGCGGTCGCTGCCGCGAAAGAGGCGGTGAAAGCGGCGATGCCGGTCGTTGATCCTAATGCGCCGATGTTTGATTTGTCGGCGGCTGAAAACACGCGCACAGTGAAAGTGGCACCGCCACCGAAAAGCAGGAATGACGAACCAGCCAAACCCATCGATTTCATGAGCACACAAAAGATGGACTTTTCCTCGACCCAGAAACTCGATCTGGGAAGTCTCTCGAAATAACGGCGAGACGTTTTTCAGCAGCGCTTAGCAGCCGATTTTCGTTGGCTCCGACAAGCTGCTAGACGAGGATGACGTCGTACTGTTCCTGCGTGTACGAACTTTCCACAGACAGCGATATAGGCTTCTTGATGAAGTCCTCCAGCATCGTCATGCCTTGAGATTCCTCGTCGAGGAAGCGGTCGATCACGGTTTGCGAGGCGAGAATCCGGAATTCCTTGGCATCGAATTGCCGCGCCGAGCGCATGATCTCCCGCAGGATTTCATAGCAAACCGTCTGCGCAGATTTGATTTCACCGCGACCGGTACAGGTCGGGCAGGGTTCGCACAGCACATGGGCCAGGCTCTCGCGGGTGCGCTTGCGGGTCATTTCCACGAGTCCCAATTGCGTGAAGCCATTCACGGTGATGCGTGTGCGATCGCGTGACAGGGCTTTGTGGAATTCAGTTAACACCGCGTTCTTGTGCTCGTCGTTATCCATGTCGATGAAATCGACAATAATGATGCCGCCAAGATTGCGCAATCGCAATTGGCGTGCGATCGCTTGCGTCGCCTCGAGATTGGTCTTGAAAATCGTGTCGTCGAAACTGCGTCCGGAAACGAATGCGCCGGTGTTAACGTCCACCGTGGTGAGTGCCTCAGTCTGATCGATGATCACGTAGCCGCCGGATTTGAGATCGACGCGCCGCCCAAGCGCGCGCTCGATTTCATCCTCTGCCGCGAACAAATCAAACAACGCCGGTTCGCCCACATAGTGCTCAAGTACCGAGAGCGATTTGCGCATGTACCGCTCGGCAAAATCCACCATCCGCAGGTGGGTTTCGCGTGAATCCACAATGATGCGCTCAGTTTCTTTCGTCACCAGATCGCGCAACACCCGCAACGCGAGATCCAAGTCCTGATACAGCAGCATCTGCGGGGGTGCTGTGATGGCCGCCTGAGAAATGCCGCGCCAGAGTTTGATCAGGTATTCAATGTCGGACGTGAGCTCTTCATCGGTGGCGGTCTCGGCCACGGTGCGCACGATGAAGCCGCCGGCTTCGCCTTCGGGCATCAGTTGATGCAGTTTTTCACGCAAATGTTCGCGCTCGACTTCATCTTCGATGCGTTGCGAAATGCCGATGTGCTGATCGCCTGGCAGGTACACCAGCAATCGACCGGCAATCGAGATCTGCGTCGACAATCGCGCACCTTTGCTGCCGATCGGATCCTTGATGACCTGAACTACCAGTGATTGACCCTCATGCAGTAATTTTTCGATCGGTTTTTGTTCGGCACCTTTGTTCGATGCCCACACATCGGCCACATGCAAAAATGCGGCGCGCGCGAGACCGATCTCGATAAACGCCGATTGCATGCCCGGCAGTACCCGGCCAACCCGCCCCTGATAAATGTTGCCCACCAGGCCGCGATTGGAATCGCGCTCGACGTGTAACTCCTGAACTGTGCCGAGCTCCATGACGGCGACACGCGTTTCCTGCGGAGTGACGTTGATAAGGATTTGCTCGTTCACGAGGGGGCCTTTGTTCTTGTCGGTAAGATTGCGGCAATATCAATATTGTCCGCGAATCGGATGGGCCTGGCGAAACGTAATGACGGGGTCTGCGGCCACGCGCATTGCTCGCCGTGGTGCCCACAGCCCCTGTGTCACTACACCTGCACCCCGCATTGTCGCAGCAGTGTCGCGGTCTCGTAAAGCGGCAAGCCCATCACGCCGGAATAACTTCCCGAAAGTTTGACGATGAATTTGGCCGCGATGCCCTGTACCGCGTAGGCGCCCGCCTTGTCCATCGGCTCGCCCGTCTCGATATAGCGCTTGATGTCATCGTCACTCAATTTTGCGAAGGTCACGAAACTGGTGGTCAGCACGTGTTTGACATCGCCGTCCGCCGCAACGGCGATTGCCGTCAGTACCTGATGCGATTCGCCGGAAAGCAATGTCAACATCCGTCGGGCATCGGCGGCATCGACCGGCTTGCCGAATATTTTCCCGTCGAGCGCAACGGTGGTGTCAGCCGTCAACACCGGGCGCGTGGTCAGACGGCGCTGGCGCATCACCGTTAGTGCCGCGTCGGCTTTCAATTTGCAGACGCGTTCGACATAGGCGTGCGCGGTTTCGTCGCGCAATGGTGCCTCATCGACATCGACACGCGGCGCTTGTTCGCGCATCAGGAGCAATTCGTATTGAATGCCGATTTGTCTCAACAGCTCGCGGCGGCGCGGACTTTTTGAAGCGAGGTAAATGATGTTCGACGACGGTTGCACGGTGGTGGTGACTCCCGATTATTCGCGATGGTAGGGATGGTTACGCAACAACGACCACGCCCGGTACAGTTGCTCGGCGAGCATCACGCGCACCATGCCATGCGGAAGTGTACATCCGGATAGCGCCACCAGTTTGTCCGCAGATTGCTTTACTGATGGTGCCAGACCATCCGCGCTGCCTATGATGAAACATGGGCTGACGCCATTTGCCATCCACGCTTCCAGCCATGCGGCCAGTAATTTTGTCGTGAGTGGCGTACCTCGCTCATCAAGCACCACGCGCTCCGCGTTTTTGGGGATGGCGGCGTTGATGCGCAGCGCCTCCTGTGCCAGAAATTTCTCCACCGATTTTGACGACCGGTCTTCCGGTTTCAATTCGATCAACTCGATGCGCGCTTCCGGCGGCATTCTCTTGGCAAATTCCTCAAAACCACCTTGTGCCCAGGCGGGCATCTTGTGGCCGAGGGAGAGGATGGTCAGCTTCAACGG
The DNA here is from genome assembly GCA_043744315.1 of Betaproteobacteria bacterium. Taxonomy (GTDB): domain Bacteria; phylum Pseudomonadota; class Gammaproteobacteria; order Burkholderiales; family Usitatibacteraceae; genus UKL13-2. The sequence continues at coordinate 14,423 of JAYTUX010000424.1, forward strand.
CGGTCTCTAATTATTAGTGCAACACCTTAGCATTATGTTCACAAAAGGGAGTTGCGATGGAAAGGGGGAAGCAGAGTTATACATATACACAGATGACGCTGGCGGTGCGCGAAGAGATCAGCCGCGGTCTCGCAGCGGGGGT
>JAYTUX010000425.1:0-4047 GCA_043744315.1 Betaproteobacteria bacterium
ACTGAAGCAGAGAGGCGAAAATTGGCGGAGGTCATTTCGCCGACACCCACGTTGATCGTGTCTTTGGGGATCGCGAAATTGGCGCTGGATTGACCGGCAGCGTGGGCCTGCGCGGTGAACGCGCCCGCCATCAGCAGCGCGCGCGAAATGAAAATCGCGGCGCACAATAAACGCGATGAGGCGTATTGGTCGATATTCATTTCCGGTTGGCCTCCCGCCGCGCCGTGAGTTCCCGAACTTCCTGAACAAGCATATCAAGTATCGCGCGTTGATTCGCGAGTTCGGCCGCCTGCGCGTCGATGGTGCGCTGCTGCTTCTGGAACTCGTTCAACAACATTGGCGGCAGGTATTGATACATTACCGTTTCTATCTGTCCGTCCGCCGCACGCGTGACCATGCCAGGGAAAATGTCTGCCACTTCCTCCGCGATTAACCCGTATTGGAGCGTGCGCCCGGCCGGGTTGTCGTCGTATTTATAATGAAACGTGACCGGGCGCAATGCCATGAGCCCGGTGCTGTCCGTGTCCATGTTGGCGATGTTGACTTTGTAACGGCGCGACGAAGGTAACACGCCAAGCTGGCTACCATTGGAAACAAGCGCGCTGCCGGACGCCACCCCGGCAATACCGGCGAGAAAGATCCTCGTCTGCGAACTGCCGATGCGAATCGTGCTGGACTCATTAGCGGCACCGCCACCGCCGACATAGATATTGTCGTTACCCGCGATGAGGCCCCCTCCCGCGTTTGCGCCCACGGCGATATTATTATTCGCGATGGCGGCGGCGGTTCCTGTGCCGGCACCAGCACCTGTTGCGACGAAGACGGTGCCGACATTGCTGTTGGCGGCGCCAATCAACATGAAGTCCGTGTTGCCGCTGCTCTGTATTGTGTAGCTGGCACCGATCACAAAGGCGCCCGCCGTGTCCACTCGTCCGGAATTGTACAAGGCACCCTTGCCGATGCCCGTGCTGTCGTTGCCAAACACATTTTGATTGAGCGCCAACGCACCGTTGGCCGTGTTGTTGCCGCCGGTCGTGTTCAGCAACAGCGCGACGCTGCCGGTTGCGGTGTTCGCATTGCCCGTTGTATTGACCGCGAGTGCGCTGATGCCGCTTGCGGTGTTGTCGGTGCCGGTGGTGTTGCCGAACATCGTGGCCTGGCCGATCGCGGTGTTGCGTATCCCGGTCGTGTTGCTGCCAAGCGCATTCCAGCCGTGGGCGGTATTGTCGCTGCCGCTGGTATTGTTCCTGAGCGCGAGCGAGCCGCTGGCGGTGTTCTTCGAGCCAAAGAAATTATTCTGCAACGCAAACGCGCCGCTCGCGGTATTGTCATTGCCGCCGAAATTGGTGAAAAGCGCTTGCACGCCGTTCGCGGTGTTGTTGTTGCCCGAGATATTTTTTTGCAAAGCGTCCACGCCGGTCGCGGTGTTCATGGAGCCGGTGGTGTTGCTCTCCAGCGCATACGTGCCGGTGGCCGTATTCGACGATCCGGTCGTATTGAGCGAGAGCGAGTACGTGCCATTCGCCGTGTTGGCATTGCCGCTCGTCAGGTTTCGGAGCGCCCACAGGCCGCTGCCGGTGTTGTTCTGCCCGGTCATGTTGAAATTGCCGGCCAACTCGCCGATGAAGGTGTTGCCGACGCCGTAGTTGTGAATGAAGCGGTTGCCGTTTTTCACGATATTTCCGACGCCGGGTCCGGACGGGTTTGCCAGAACAATATTTCCCGTCGAGGTCAGATTCGCGGCGGATATCGTTGCGCCGGGCTCGACGCTGGTCGCCCGGTAGGCGTAGGGTACCGACGAGAACGGTTGGCGCGGCGTCATTTCTGCATCTGCATTCACCTGCACACTGAGCCAATACGGCACATCGAAGGCAAGTGCGACCGGCGGCGCGGGCAGCGCGCCGAGCACGGTGTTGAACGCACCGTTGGTGACGTTGACCGACATCTGTGTCTCGCTCCAGAGTGCCGCCGCGACCCCGCTCGCCTCGTTGTAAATCCGAAATGTCATTGACACCGTGCCGTTGATCGGCGTGGCGCCCGCGTTGGTCAATGTGCCCTGATAGTTGATGGTCTGCGGCGGAGCGGCGAAGGTTGGCGACGGCATCGCCACCCATAGAAGAAGTGCGCACGTCAAGAGACTCATCAGCTTTTGCATGGTGTTTGATCCCTTCTGCATAGTGGTCGCGCCGGAGTGGCGTAAATCAAGTTACGCATCTATTCCGGACGCGGTCAATGCCGCGCGTCAAACCACTTCGCGGCGAAATTATCCGGTTTGGCGACGCTGGATTCAAAAGAAAAGCCCGCGGTCAGCGGGCTTTTCGACAGTGAAAAAATCAAATTCTATGCAATCGCCCGATAAGCGGGCAACGTCAGGAATTCCTCGTAGTTGTCATCCAGGATGAGGGTTTCAAACAGCGCTGCACCTTGGGCGTATTTGCCCGCCGCATAGGCCGCGTCACCGACGATGCCGGGAGTTTTTTTCAATTCGTCAGCGGTGAGCTCAAACACCATTTCCCTGGTCACCTTGCGACCATCAGACAGCACACCTTTTGGCGAACGAATCCATTGCCACACCTGGCTTCGCGAAATTTCAGCCGTCGCCGCGTCCTCCATCAAATTGAAAATCGGCACGCAGCCGTTGCCGCCGAGCCACGAACCGATATATTGAATGCCGACTTGAATGTTGTTTCGCAAACCGGCTTCGGTGATGGGTGCCTCGGGGCGAAAATCGAGCAAGTCCTTCGCGGTGTAATTCACGTCGTCGCGTTGACGGTGGATTTGGTTCGGCGTTTTCATGTGCTCATCGAACACCGCTTTCGCGACGCCGACCAACCCCGGATGCGCGACCCAGGTGCCGTCACAGCCGTCGGTGACTTCGCGCAATTTGTCGAGGCGCACTTTTTCCATTGCGGCGTCGTTGGCGGCGGGATCGTTCTTGATCGGAATTTGCGCCGCCATGCCGCCCATCGCAAACGCGTTGCGCTTATGGCAGGTCTTCACCAGCGAGAGCGCATAGGCGCGCAGGAACGGTGCCATCATCGTCACCTGGCTGCGATCGGCCAGACAGAAATCCTTGTTCAACCTGAATTTTTTGATCGCTGAAAAAATGTAATCCCAGCGGCCGATGTTGAGGCCTGCGCTGTGTTCACGCATCTCATAGAGAATTTCGTCCATCTCGAACGCGGCGACGATCGTTTCAATCAACACGGTGGCTTTGATCGAGCCCTGCGGCACATGAAGCTCGTTTTGTGCCATGACAAAAATATCGTTCCAGAGGCGCGCTTCGAGATGCGATTCCATTTTCGGCAAGTACAAATACACGCCGCTGCCGCGCGCGAGCAATGTTTTGACGTTGTGAAAAAAATAAAGCGCGAAATCGAAGATCGCGCCGGAGACGGGCTTGCCGTCGAGCGTCACATGTTTTTCATCCAGATGCCAGCCACGCGGACGCGGAAACAGCACGCCGGGTTGGTCGTTCAATTTATATTGCTTGCCGTTTTGTTCGAATGTAATCGTGCGCAAATTGGCATCGCGCAGATTGATCTGGCCCTCGATCATGTTGGCCCAGGTCGGGCAATTGGCGTCTTCAAAATCGGCCATGAAGGTATTCGCGCCGCTGTTCAACGCGTTGATCACCATCTTGCGATCGGTCGGGCCGGTGATCTCGACGCGGCGATCCTGAATGTCGGCGGGGCACCCGGCCACCACCCACTTTCCGTCACGGATATGTTGGGTCTCTGTCAAAAAATCCGGTAGTTCACCCGCGTCGAATTTTTTCTGCCGTACCGCACGAGCGGCCTGCAGTGATTGGCGGGTCGGTTCGAACTTGCGTGCGAGTGCCGCTAAAAAAACCAATGCATCGGGTGCAAGTATTTGGGCGTATGGTGGGGTAATGTCCGCGTTGATGGCGAGGCCACCGGGAAGCGTAAGCGTGGTTGACATAGGGTTTCCTTGACCCCGCGGTGGCGCGATCAGACAGGGATCGAAGCGCGACGGAGTTGTTAATGATACCCAAATTGTATTACGATACTATTATTGTGATAATCG
>JAYTUX010000426.1:0-14474 GCA_043744315.1 Betaproteobacteria bacterium
GGTAACGGCGTCGCGCATACAAGTCCGGGGTAATCACCAGATCGCTTCGCGTGTATCGGCAGTGCGCGGCGACACGGTCGTGCGACTCGTAATTGATGAGTGGCGAGACAAGTGAAATTGAGCGTAGCCGCACCTGCCAAATTGAATCTGTTTCTGCACGTGGTCGGACGACGCAGCGACGGCTACCATTTGCTGCAGTCGGCGTTCGCATTGCTGGATTTCAGCGACACGCTGCACTTGACGCTGCGCGACGACGGCGTCATTAATCGCACCTCCGTGCTCGCCGGTGTTGAGGCAGAAGATGATTTGGTGGTGCGCGCCGCGCGGCGCTTGCAACGCGAATCATCGACGCCGCTAGGAGCCGATATCGCGGTTGAAAAACGCATCCCGATGGGTGGTGGCTTGGGTGGCGGCAGCTCCGACGCGGCGTCGATCTTGCTCGGCTTGAATCGGCTGTGGCGCTTGAACATCCCGCGTGCGCGTTTGCAGGCGATGGCGCTTTCGCTCGGTGCGGATGTCCCGTTTTTTGTATTTGGCCGAAATGCCTGGGTGGAAGGGGTCGGTGAAGCAATACAGCCCTTGGACCTGCCTGCGTGGTGGTATGTCGTTTTGACCCCGCCCGCACAAGTGCCGACCCCCCTCATTTTTAGTCATCCAGAATTGACAAGGGACTCGATTCCCCTCAAAATAGCGGACTTTTCGGCGGATGGGTTGGCAGGGCTCAAAAATGACCTTCAACCCGTTGTTTTCAAAGTGTTTCCCGAAGTTTTGGCGAGTTTCCATGCATTGCAGGCGGTCAGCCAAAAGTCGATTTTTGGTGCACGCATGACGGGTTCCGGGGCGTGCGTATTTGCCGCCTTCGAGACAGAAAGTGATGCCCGATTCGCGTTATCGTCACTGCTTACGGAACATAAAGGATTTGTTGCACAGGGCTTGATGAAACATCCCCTGGGCGATTGAAGTATTGGGGAGTCGCCAAGTGGTAAGGCACCGGATTTTGATTCCGGCATTCGTAGGTTCGATCCCTACCTCCCCAGCCAGACAAGTATTCGCTGCCTCCGACATAATGGTTCGGTCGGGCGGATGCCTGAAGTGACCTTCTTTCCAACTGTGAGAATGAGGCGCCACCGTGGCATTGGACAATTTAACGATATTCACCGGCAGCGCGAATCCGAAGCTCGCGAAAGAAGTTGCGCGGCAAATGGGCACGCAGCTGGGGCGTGCCAAGGTCGGCAAATTCAGTGACGGCGAAGTGATGGTCGAGATCATGGAAAACGTCCGCGGCAAAGACGTTTTCATTCTGCAATCGACCTGTGCGCCGACCAACGATCATCTGATGGAAATCATGGTCATGGCGGATGCGCTGAAGCGTTCGTCGGCCGCGAGGATTACCGCGGCGATGCCGTATTTCGGTTACGCCCGGCAGGATCGGCGGCCACGCAGTGCGCGAGTGGCGATCACGGCCAAGGTGGTTGCGAATATGTTGGTGGGTGTGGGGGTGGATCGGGTGCTGACGATGGATCTGCATGCCGATCAGATACAGGGATTTTTCGATATCCCCGTCGATAATATTTATGCAACACCGATTTTGCTGGGGGATATCTGGAAGCTTGATTATCCCGATTTGATTGTGGTCTCGCCTGACGTGGGCGGCGTGGTGCGGGCAAGAGCGATTGCCAAGCAACTCGACGCAGAGTTGGCGATTATCGACAAGCGACGTCCGCGGGCAAATGTGTCAATGGTGATGAATATCATCGGCGATGTAGAAGGACGTTCATGCGTAATCATGGACGATATTGTCGATACCGCCGGGACATTGACTGAGGCGGCCAAAGCATTGAAAGCGCGAGGCGCGGCAAGGGTGATAGCGTACTGTACGCACCCGGTGTTGTCGGGACCCGCGATCGACCGGATAGAGAATTCGGTGATTGATGAATTGGTGGTGACGGACACAATTCCACTGAAACCGGAAGCGCAGGCGTGCAAGAAGATCAGACAGATCGGCACATCGGAGTTGATCGCCGAGACGATCAGAAGGATTACAGAGGGCAGTTCGGTGAGCTCACTGTTTACAGAGTAACAAGCAGTCGCAAAGGTAGTTGTAGCAGGCAATAACGCGCGCTAATTGGTTCCCGTCAGTTCGGGTGCCTTCGGCGCTTCTGAAACGAACCATCTGGTCGCGGATGGTTTATGAAAATGGAGTTCAACATGAAAATCGCATTTAAAGCGGAAACGCGCAAAGTACAGGGCACGGGTGCGAGCCGCCGCCTGCGTCGCGCGGAAAAAGTACCGGGTATCGTTTATGGCGGCGGCAAAGACGCCACCGTGATTGAACTCGACCACAACGAGATTTACCACAAGTTGAAACTGGAAGCATTTCACGCGTCCATTCTCGACATGGCTCTCGACGGCAAGAACGAACAAGTACTGTTGCGCGACGTGCAAATGCACGCCTGGAAACAGATCGTGCAGCACATCGATTTCCAGCGCATCGCGGCGGACAAGAAAATTCACATGAAAGTGCCACTGCACTTTGTCAATGCGGATATCGCCCCGGGCGTAAAACTTTCCGGCGGCATCGTGTCGCACATCTTGAACGAACTCGATATCGCCTGTCTGCCAAAAGACCTGCCGGAATTCATCGAAGTCGATTTGAAAGATTTGGCGTCGGGCCATTCGCTGCACTTGTCGCAGGTGAAAATGCCGGCGGGCGTGGAGGCGGTCGCGCTGATCCGCGGCAACGATCCATCGATCGCCACGATCATCATTCCGCGCGCGGTGGCAGCGGAAGAGGAAGCCGTTGCTACCGCAGCGGTTGCGGCAGCTGAAGTGCCGGCGGCAAATCAAAAGGCTAAAGAGGAGGAGGCTCCCAAGAAAGACGTCAAGGGCGGCGGAAAAGACAAGAAATAATCCGCACATTGGCGCGTTGTATATTCAAATGCCCGCGATCGATGATTGCGGGCATTTTTGTTTTTAGTCGTTTCGACGAAAGTAAAAACCTACTTTCGTCGAAACTATTCAGTACAAATCGATGGCATAGCCATCGATTTGTGACGTAACCCCAAAATTCCATGGGCACTCCCATCAAACTTGTCGTCGGCCTCGGCAACCCTGGCCGCGAATATGAGCAGACCCGCCACAACGCCGGTTTCTGGTGGGTTGAAGCGCTTGCGCGCGAGTTTGGCGCGCCGTTCAAGAAAGAAAACAAGTTTCATGGCGAGGTCGCCAAGATGGGCGCGGTTTGGCTGTTGAAGCCGCTCACGTTCATGAACAAATCCGGTCAATCGGTCGGTGCGCTCGCCAAGTTTTATCAGATTCTTCCCGAAGAAGTTCTGGTTGCGCACGATGAAATGGATCTGCCACCCGGCGGATTGAAAATGAAAATCGGTGGCGCTGCGGGCAGCAACGGCGTGAAAGATATTGTCGGCCACTTGGGCACGCGCGATTTCTGGCGCCTGCGTATCGGCATCGGCCACCCGCGCGAAATGGCAAAGATATTGGGCGGCGACATGACGCGCAATGAAGTCGTCGACTATGTGCTGCACCGGCCGGACAAAGCGGATGTTCACGCGATCGCAGACGCGATGCAGCGCGCGACCGAGGTGTGGCCGCTGATTGCCGCCGGCGACATGGAAACCGCAATGCTCAAGTTGCATACGAAGCAAACGAAAGAAAAGCCCGCGATGGCGGAAAAAATGATTGAAAAGAAAGAATCGAAATGAAGTGTGGAATCGTAGGACTACCCAACGTCGGCAAATCAACAACTTTCAATGCGCTCACCAAAGCCGGCATCGCGGCAGAGAATTATCCGTTCTGCACGATTGAGCCCAACATCGGTATCGTCGAAGTGCCTGACCCGCGCTTGGCCCAGCTCTCGAGTCTGGTGAAACCGCTGAAGGAAATTCCGGCCATCGTCGAGTTCGTCGATATCGCGGGATTAGTGGCAGGCGCATCGAAAGGCGAAGGCCTCGGCAATCAGTTCCTCGCCAACATTCGCGAGACCGATGCCATCGCGCATGTCGTGCGCTGTTTTGAAGATGACAACGTGATTCACGTTGTCGGCAAAGTCGATCCGCTCTCGGATATCGGCGTGATCGATACCGAATTGGCGCTGGCCGACATGGCCTCCGTCGAGAAAGCGCTGCACAAAGCCCACAAGAACGGTCGCGCCGGCGACAAGGACGCGCTCAAACTCGCCGCGATTCTTGAGCCGATGATGAAGCACCTCAACAACGGCGAAGCGGTGCGCAGCATGGGCCTCGATGCCGATCAAATGGCATTGATAAAACCGCTAAGCCTCATCACCGCCAAGCCGGTGCTTTATGTGGCAAACGTGATCGAAGGCGGCTTCGAAAATAATCCTCTACTCGACGCAGTAAAAGCGCATGCCGGGAAAGACAACGCGCCAGTGGTCGCGATCTGCGCAAAGATCGAAGCCGAAATTGCCGATATGCCCGATGAAGACAAGAAAGTATTTCTCGACGACATCGGCATGACCGAGCCGGGATTGGATCGCATGATTCGCGCCGCCTACACGCTGCTCGGCCTGGAAACCTACTTCACGGCCGGTGAAAAAGAAGTGCGCGCCTGGACTATTCATAAAGGCTCCACCGCCCCACAAGCGGCCGGTGTGATTCACACCGATTTTGAAAAAGGCTTCATCCGCGCCGAGGTGATCGCGTTCGACGATTACATCAAATTCGGCGGGGAAGCGAAATCAAAAGAAGCCGGAAAAATGCGCGTTGAAGGCAAGGAGTACATCGTCAAGGACGGTGATGTAATGCATTTTCGCTTCAACGTGTAGCCCCCATAACGAGGCGTAGATCGCCATTTGGTGTGGTTTTCTGGAGCAAATTGCCTGAAAAGCCTCGCCAATGCTAGGTTTTCAGGCCTAAATCTCGACCTGCGTCCCCAATTCCACCACCCGATTGGTTGGTATCCGGAAGTAGTCGGATGCTTTGGTAGCAAGGTGCGTCATCCACACGAAGAGATGTTCGCGCCACAGCGCCATGCCGCCTTTCGGGGTGGCGATGAGGGTTTCTCGGTTGACGAAAAAGCTGGTTTCCATCATGTCGAAGTTCATCGATTGCAATTTGCAATCGCCGAGCATCGCGGGAATATTCGGCGACTCTTTGAAGCCGTAGTGCGCGGTGATGGTGTAGAAGCCGTGGCCGAGATTGTTGATCCAGACGTAATCTTCTTTGGGCACGCGGGGGATGTCTTCGATCACAATCGACAGCACCACCACCCGGCCGTGCAGCACTTTGTTGTGCTTCAGATTGTGCAACAGTGCGTTGGGCACGCCGTTCGGGCTGGTGGTCATGAAGACGCCGGTGCCTTCGACGCGCGGTGTATCGGACATCGCCATCGAATCGACGAACGCGTTCATCGGCATGGCACCGTCATTGACTTTGCGGCGCACGATTTCGCGACCGCGTCGCCAGGTGCTCATGATGGTGAACATCGCCACACCGATCACCAGCGGGAACCAGCCGCCCTCGGCGATCTTGGTCATGGTGGCGGTCAGGAACATAAAGTCGTTGGCGAGGATGCCCGCAATTAGCGCGCCGGCAAACAGGCGGTTCCATTTCCAGATGTAGATGATCACCACCCACAGCAACAACGTATCGATGGTCATCGTCAACATCACCGCGATGCCGTACGCCGCTGCGAGATTGGTGGAGTTTTTGAAGATCAGTACCAACGCAATAATGCCGACCAGAAGCCCCCAATTGACGAACGGGACATAAATCTGTCCGGCTTCTTTTTCGTTGGTGTATTGGATATTGAAGCGCGGCAAATACCCGAGCAAAATCGCCTGCTTGGTGAGGCTGAATGCCCCGGAAATTACCGCCTGCGAGGCGATGATCGCCGCCGCAGTGGCAAGCACAATCATCGGAATCAGTGCCCAGCTGGGCGCCATCAGATACAGCGGATTTTTGATCGCCTCGGGATCCGCAAGAATCAGTGCGCCTTGCCCAAAATAATTCAGCAGTAGCGCCGGCCACACCAATGAAAACCACGCGAGGCGAATCGGCTTGCGACCAAAATGGCCCATATCGGCGTAAAGCGCTTCACCGCCGGTCACGCACAGCACCACGGCACCGAGCGTCAGCCACGCGGCAAGCTTGTGGTCAATGAAAAATTGCCAGCTATACCACGGGTTAAGCGCGGCGAGAATCATCGGGTTACCTGCGATTTGCAGCACGCCCAACACTGCCAACACCACGAACCACAGCACCATTGTCGGGCCGAAATAGCGACCAACGGCCGCCGTGCCATGGCGCTGAATGGCAAACAACCCGACCATGATGCCGATCGATATCGGCATCACAAATTTCTCAAGTGCGGGTGTGACGATTTGCAACCCTTCGACAGCGGATAGTACTGTCATCGCCGGCGTGATGATCGCATCGCCATAAAACATTGACGCGCCGAACATGCCGAGTGCCACCACCCACCAATGGCGGCGTGTGCCTTTGCGAAAGCAGCGCTGCGCAAGTGCGGTGAGCGCGAGAATTCCACCCTCGCCCTTGTTGTCGGCGCGCATCATGAACGCCAGATACTTCACCGTCACTAGTGCCATCATCGCCCAGAACATGACCGACAGAATGCCGAAAACCGTAGCCTCTGTCAGGGGAATACCGTGGCTGGGGTGAAACGATTCTTTCAGCGCGTACAACGGGCTGGTGCCGATATCGCCGAACACAACACCGACCGCACCAATAGTCAGCGCACCGAGTTTGTTGTTGGATTTTTCCATTGAGAAGTTGCCAAGGCCCGCGCGCGAAAAAATTTGCGCGAGGATGAGCGCAGGACGCGCGCTTGGCAGAGAGTTGTCTTAGGTCGCTAGAAGGCGGCTATGGCTGGATTGCGTTGTGGTGGTGCAAAAATTTGCGCCACCACGCTTGGCTGGCGCGAAGCATAAACCTAATTTTGTTGCGCTGCAACGTAAGCTGACAATCTTGGGCCAGGATATTGTTTTTTAAACATTAATTCACTGATTCTGAAGCGTATACAGCACCATCAACGGTTTTTCACCAGATTCTTCACATCCACGTCGAGCGCTTGTTTTCGAAGGATTGCGTCGAAAACGCGATCCGATTCAGCGTCAACCCGATAACGCGGATGGTTGTGGCACGCTGCATCCAGCAGCCGCGCGCCAATCTCCGGGCTGAAGTGATAAATGTCCGCATATTGCTCGAGATTTTGAATGATATCGGCATCCCACTGCATATCGAAAATCCGAGCATTGGGCAGGCGACCGATGCGCTGAAAAACCTGGCGTTTAAAATCGAGGGACACATCAAGTTGGCCGCGCTGGACAAAATCTGCCCAGACGACAATGGAATACGGCGGGAACACAATATTGAATTCGGTGCCGGGATGTTGTTCGATCAGGCGTGCAACATTGACCTCGAAACTCTCGCGCATGCGCGACGCGGTTCGCAGGCCCTGCTTGAAACGCCGGTTGATGTTGTCGGGATCGATATTCTTCAGCGTTCGCTCACGGCCGAATTGCACTTCATGCTCCCAACTCCAGGCGCGATTGAAATCGGTCGAGTAGTTTCCCACCTGCCTGCCGCGCGCAATCGACATCGATCGCATCGCGACACTACCGTTGATGAGATAGCGAAAGTCATTGAGGATATTGTCATCGTACAAATACACCGGCAACGGATCGGCAATGTCGGGCAGACTCTCGTTTGGCGGCGGCGCGAAGGAATTGAAATCCAGCGTCATCACGATGCGCTTCGGCGCGCGGTGCTTGAGTGCAACCTCAAGAATTTTGCGCTGTTCATAAGCCGCCATTGCCGAGGTCGCCAGATTGATCGACTTCACGCCGCAGAGGCGATCGACCTCGGATAAATGATAATTTTCCATCAGCGACGAACCGGTGATGATGAAGTCATATTCGGCGTTCTTGGCGAGGCCGGGGTTGATATAGCGTTGCAGTGCCCGCGGGAAACGCACTTCGCTGGCGGGCGCGAGCCGGTATTGCTGAAACGGGTCAATTTTCCAATTGAATACCGCGACCACGATCAGCATCAACGCCGTCAACGCGAGAGTTAATAGAATGAACATGCCGGGACGATGCATCGTTGGGCGCGTGGCGGAGAGGTTCATCAAAAATTGAAATACAGAAATTGCGTGACTTGTCCGAGCGTCAGCGTGCCAAGCGTCAACAGCACACTCGCGAAAACACATTCGCGCACATTGGCGGAAAATCGTTCGGCGAGCCGGTCGCTATTCACGGGGATCATGGCGAGGCACAACGCCACCAACAATATGAGGCCGGTTGAGGGTGCCGCATCGGGAAGGCCGACGAACGATTTAAGCGGCCACTGCGCAGGTGAAATTTTTGCCGTGAAGGCCGTCCATTCCGCTGACGACGGTAGCAATTTCGTGAGCATTCGTGATGCCTCGGTCAACGAAGGCGCGCGAAAGAAAATCCAGGTTACATGCACAAACAAAAACGTCAATGCGACCGCGGCAACGCGATGCAAATGCCATCCCGTCCGCTGCCAGATGCGGAATATCACCAATGCCGTGCCATGCAGGCCACCCCAGACAATGAATGTCCAGCCTGCGCCATGCCACAAGCCGCCTAGCAGAAATGTCGCCATCAGATTGCCCGCAATGCGCCATTCGCCCGCACGATTGCCACCCAGCGGTACATAAAGATAATCGCGCAAAAAGCGCGATAGCGTAATGTGCCAGCGCCGCCAGAAATCCTGAATATTTACTGCAAGATAGGGTGAATTGAAATTCACCGGCAAGCGGATATTGAACATCAGTGCGGCACCCAGCGCCATATCGGTGTAGCCGGAAAAATCGAAGTAGATCTGAAACGTGTACGCCAACGTGGTCAACCACGCATCCGAACATCCCAGCGCACCGATGTCCGAATAACCAGCGTTAGCGGCGGCGCCGAGTGGATCGGCGATCAATACTTTCTTGCCGAAGCCCAGTGCCAGCAGGAACAGGCCGCGCGCGAAATTTTCCGCGTTGAAGCGGCGATTGGCAATGTCCGCGAACTGCGGCATCATTTCTTTGTGGTGAATGATCGGGCCGGCCAGCAGGTGCGGAAAAAACGTCACGAACAGCGCGTAATAAAGCGGATTGGTTTCGCGCACGTCGCCGCGCGCGGTATCGACGAGATAGGCGATCTGCGTGAACGTAAAAAAACTGATGCCAAGCGGCAATGCGATGGCCGGTATCGTCATCGAGACCCCCGACACATTTGCGACGATGCCCCACGCAAAGTTTGTGTACTTGAAAACACCGAGTAGCAACAAATTGCCGGCGATGCCAAACCACAGCCATCGCGATCTATTTGCCGATGACGCGATGATCTGCTGCCCCACCCAAAAATTGAACAAGGTGCTGCCGATCACCACCGGCAAATGCCACGGATTCCACCACGCGTAAAAGCATAACGATGCCGCGACCAGTGCCGCAAGTGCCAGATTCGACGACCGCTGCAGCGCGAAAAAAATAGCCAGCGCAAGCGGCAGAAATAGAAACAAATACTCGTAACTGTTGAAAAGCATGCGCCATTCTCCGGTTCGCTCCCACCGGAGTCAACGACGCGATATTCAGGGTTTGCGACATGGCACGCCGACGCTGCGGTGCGCAATCAGAAATATCCGTCAAGGCGTATCATGCGGGGTTGCTAAACATCCACGCACTTCGCATCACGATGCCATTGAAGAACTTCTTCCGATTGTCCACATCCGCGTTACTCATCGCAGTTGCGATGTGGTCTGTCGCCGCAACCGCCGCTGACGCGCCGCGCTACCAGCAGCCGCCACAAGCCATCATTGATATGGTTGATGCGCCGCAAATTCCACAAACTATTTTGGCACCGAACCGCGAGTGGCTGATGCTGTTGGAACGGCCCGCGCTGCCCTCGGTCGCCGACCTCGCGCAGCCGGAATTGCGGCTCGCCGGCCTGCGCATCAATCCGCGCAATAACGATCAAAGCCGGGCAATTCTCACCGCCGGCATCAAGCTGGTAAAGATCGCCGACCGCAGCGAAAAAATCGTCGCGGGCATTCCCGCCGGCGCACGCATTGGCGATGCGATCTGGTCGCCCGACGGCAAACGCATCGCCTTTACGGTGGCGAGGGAAAATGGCATTGAGCTAATGGTGGTCGAGATCCAGAATGGCGCTGTCGCCAGGCGTATGACGGACCGATTGCTCAATGGCGCGATGGGACGGCCGATGGTTTGGCATAGTGATTCGAAATCACTGGTCGCCAATCTGGTTCCGCTCGGTCGCGGTGCCCCGCCCAAATTTTCCGCCGCGTCATCCGGCCCTGCGGTGCAGGAGAGCCTCGGCAAACGCAATCCCGTTCGCACCTATCAGGATTTGTTGCGTTCGCGGCACGACGAATCCTTGTTCGAGTATTACGCCACGAGCGAGCTTGCCAACATCACACTCGACGGCAAAATTACGTCATTGACGAGCGGATTGATTCGCGCTTTTCAGCCCTCGCCGGATGGTGAATATGTTCTTGTGCAATCCGTGCGCCGGCCCTATTCGTATTCGGTACCGGTTTCGCAATTTCCATTGCGCACTGAAATCCGCGACGCCCGCGAAGCCGATGTCGGTCGCAGCGTCAAAGTACTGTCGGAATTGACGCTGACGGAGGAAGATGAGCCGGATCCCGATGCCGTGCGCAAAGGGCCGCGGCAGTACAACTGGCGCGGCGATACACCAGCCACCGTTACCTGGGTGCAACCGGTCGAGGGCCGCCGCAACGGCCTCGGCGACCAACTATTTTCGCTGGCCGCCCCGTTCGATGGCGACGCGCAATTACTTGCGCGCATGGACTTGCGTTTCCAGAGCGTTTACTGGGGGCGCGACGATGTGGCGATTCTGGTGGAAGCCGCACGCAAGACTCGCCGCACGCTAGTGTGGCGAATTTTCCCCGGCGACAATTTGGTTCTTCGCGCGCCGGTGAAATTGTTTGATCGTTTGACTGAAGACCGCTATGGCGATCCTGGTGTTCCATTGACGGAAACCAATTCGCGTGGCGCGCGAGTACTCAATTTCACGCCCGATGGCAAAGCGATTTATCTGATCGGCAATGGTGCCTCGCCCGATGGTGATCGACCATTTATTGACCGTTTCGATGTCGAAAGCCGCGAGGTTCGGCGACTATATCGATCGGATTCACCGCACTACGATGTTCCAATGGCCTTGTTCGATGGCGACGGCAATTCGCGCCTGCTAATGCAACGCGAAAGTGCGAGTGAGCCGCCGAACGTATACCTGCGCGATCTGACGACCGGCGCGTTTCAAGCGGTCACGCGCTTCACCAGTCCTCGAAATCCCATTGCCAGTGCGACCAAAGAAGTGATTCGTTACAAGCGCCGGGATGGTGTTGAATTGTCGGCCACACTCTACCTGCCGCCCGGTTTCAAAAAGGGCGATGATCCTCTCCCAATGATTATGTGGGCCTATCCGCGCGAATACCGATCGACCGATTCGGCGAGCCAGATATTGGCATCGCCATTCCGTTATTTGCGCCCCAGCTTCAACGGCGCGCTGCCGTTCTTGAACCTCGGTTACGCGGTCCTCGATAATCCGCAAATGCCGATCATCGCGGAGAGTGGTCGCGAGCCCAACGATGTCTATTTGCCGCAATTGATTGCGAGCGCGGAGGCGGCGGTCGAGGAAGTCGTGCGGCGCGGTGTCGCCGAGCGCGGCAAGATTGCCATCGGCGGGCATTCCTACGGCGCTTTCATGGTCGCGAATCTGCTGGCGCACACGCGTTTGTTTGCAGCAGGTATCGCTGAGAGTGGCGCATACAACCGCAGTTTGACGCCGTTCGGATTTCAGTCGGAGGAACGCAATTTTTGGAAAGCGCGCGAGGTATACAACCAGATGTCGCCATTCAATTTTGCCGATCGCATCAAAGCGCCGCTAATGTTGATACACGGCGAGGCCGATTCCGATGCGGGTACGTTTCCGTTACAAAGTGAACGGCTTTATCAGGCTATTCGCGGCCTAGGCGGCAGCACGCGGCTGGTGATGCTGCCTTATGAGGATCACAATTATCGTGGCCGCGAATCTGTGCTGCATCGATTGTGGGAAATCCAGCGCTGGCTGGATCGCTATGTAAAGAACGCCGGGAAAACTCCCTAGGCGGATCGCGAACTCGATATTTGGCGGGCATCTCCACGGCATTTCAACCGGAGTCGCCCGCCAATAGTAAGGTTTGGCGCTTAGGTCGGTGGCAATGGCGCACCCGCGGGATGCTTGTAGCGGTTGTATCCCCACAAATATTGCGCGGGGGCCATGGCAATCAACCGTTCAACCATTGCGTTGGTTTCGCGCGCGGCAATTTCCTTGTTTGCGGAGAACGGTACTGCCATCGGCTCAATATGGAGGTGATAACCCTTGCCTTTCGGTAATCGCTCCGCGAAAAAAAACAACACGACTGCGTTGGTCGACTGCGCAAGTCGTGGCAGCAGCGTCATCGTATAGGCGTGCCGCCCAAAAAAATCCACCCAAACACCATCCCCGCCTTGCCCAGGGGACGGGACCTGGTCAGGCAAAATGACGATGTTGCCACCGCTTTTTAATGTCTTCAACAGCGTTCTCACGCCACCCGCACCCGCGGCGGCTGTGTTGGCGGCACCTCGCACTCGGCCTTGCTGCATGAGGTCGGATATCCACGCTTGTTTTGGCGGCTGATACAAAGCGGTGATGGGCATGCGTTGCGCGATATATCGTCCGGCAATGTCAAAGCAGCCCAGATGGGGCGTTACAAAAATGATTGCGCGATTGGCGGTCTTTGCCGCATCGATATGTTCCCATCCGCTGCAACTGCCCACCAACGCATAGAGGCGTTCCATCGGCGCCGTCCACGCGATTGCCAGTTCGGTAATTCCCCGACCTTGCTCTGCGATTGCCGCACTGAGTAGCGCAGCAGGGTCGATTCCCTGGCGTTTGCCGAAGCAGGCAACATTTTCTCTCATCAATCGCCGATGCCGCGAGGATAAACTCCACGCAACCCACCCAAAACATGCGCCGACGGCGTGATTCCACCTGAGCGGCAATTTTCCCAGCAGACGAAAAATCGTCTTCATCATTGGTCGTCGGCGTACGGCACGGCAGGTGCGGTTGAGGGCAAGAAAACCTTTCTGTTAAAATTCTCGGCTGCGCTGGCTTTTTTCGATGCATCGACCACGCCAAACTTCAACGAAGCGGCAAAAATTCTTGGGGAAGTAAATGACCGATTTTCTGTTCACATCCGAATCCGTTTCCGAAGGCCATCCCGACAAAGTCTCGGATCAGATTTCGGACGCGATTCTTGACGCGATTCTAGCCCAGGACCCGCATTCACGCGTCGCCGCCGAGACCCTCTGCAACACGGGGCTCGTGGTATTAGCGGGTGAAATTACCACCAACGCGAACGTCGATTACATTCACGTCGCCCGCGATACGATTAAACGCATCGGTTACGACAACACCGAGTACGGCATCGACTACAAGGGCTGCGCGGTGATGGTGTGCTATGACAAGCAAAGCCCCGACATCGCGCAAGGCGTGGATACCGCCCAAGACAACAATCTCGATCAGGGTGCCGGCGACCAGGGCCTGATGTTCGGTTACGCGTGCGACGAAACCAGCGTGCTGATGCCCGCGCCGATTTATTACGCGCATCGTCTGGTACAGCGCCAATCGGAATTGCGCCGCGATGGTCGTATGCCTTGGCTGAGACCCGACGCAAAATCGCAAGTCACGATGCGCTACGTCGATGGCAAGCCGCATTCGATCGATACCGTCGTATTGTCAACGCAACACGATCCGGATCAGTCGGACGGCAAGTTGATGAAGCAATCGGCAATCGACGAAGTGATTGAAACCATCATCAAGCCGGTGTTGCCGAAAGAGTGGCTGAAAAATACCCGCTATCTGGTGAACCCGACCGGGCGATTTGTGATCGGCGGGCCGCAGGGCGATTGCGGATTGACTGGTCGCAAAATTATTGTCGATACCTACGGCGGCGCCTGCCCTCACGGCGGCGGTGCGTTCTCCGGCAAAGATCCTTCCAAGGTGGATCGCTCGGCGGCGTATGCTGCGCGCTACGTGGCCAAAAATATTGTTGCTGCCGGTTTGGCGCGCCAGTGTCAAGTGCAAGTGGCTTATGCTATCGGTGTCGCCAAACCGATGAATATCACGATTTACACCGAAGGTACAGGCGTGATGTCGGACGAGAAAATCGCGGAACTGGTCGCCAAACATTTCGATTTGCGTCCAAGAGGCATTGTGCAAATGCTCGATTTGTTGCGCCCGATTTACGCCAAGACGGCGGCCTACGGTCATTTCGGTCGCGAAGAGCCGGAATTCACCTGGGAAGCAACCGACAAGATTGCACTTTTGCGCGATGCGGCGGGCCTCAAGGGTGAAGCCAAAAAGGTGCTCGTCAGCGCGGAATAAAGTCCGTATAATCTCG
>JAYTUX010000427.1:0-14379 GCA_043744315.1 Betaproteobacteria bacterium
CGCCGCAGAATTCGTCGAGCCGGCCTCGGCGCAAGTCATCAAGTTTCGCTGACGCTTGCCGCGATCAATGCCGTCAATGAAAGCCGCGCCGCGAAAAAAAACCACCGCATCCAAACCTGCCGATAGCGTGCAACTCGATCAATCGGCCTGGCTAAAAGCGGCCGCAGTCGCCATCGCCGAAGATGGATTCAACGGCACCCGCATCCTGCCATTGTCAAAACGTCTCGGCGTCACGCGCGGCAGTTTTTACTGGCACTTTGCCGACCACGCTGCGTTTGTCCGCGCCTTCATCGTGCATTGGCAGGAACAGCAGTTGCGTGCAGTTGCCGCGTACAAACACCAGACGAGCGACCCCGTCAATGCCTACGCACGATTGCTCGATGTGGTGTTGACCGACACCGGACCGGAGCTAAAGCGATTGAAAGTGGAATTCGCCTTACGCGGTTATGCGCGCCGCGACGCCTTCGCCGCCGAGGCGGTGACCGCGGTTGACCTCGCGCGAACCAGGCTCTTTATGCCGATCGTCCGCGATATCGCCGACTCGCCGAAAGAAGCGGAGTCGTTCGCGCACTTGTTGATGGTGCAGCTCTCGGGCGCGCAACACGCGATCGCCGGGCCGAATTGCGATGCGAGCGTGTTGGCGGGCATGAAGCGCGCGATGCTGAAGTCGCTTGAAGCGATGCATGCGATGCGGTCAATGAATTTCGATCAGAACCTCGAAAAATCCGCCTTGCGCTTTTCCAGAAACGCCTGAACCGCTTCCTGCGATTCAGGTCCGGCGAGCCGCTCGCCAAATATCTTCAATTCGATGTCGATGGTTTCGTGCAGCGCTGCCAAACCAGGTTCGCGCAACAGCTTCTTGGTTGCGCGCACGGCACCCGGCGGCAGGTTGTTGAATCGTTCCGCGATGCGCCGCGCGTGCGCCAGCACCTCGGCTGCCGGCAGCACCGCGTTCGCCAGCCCGAGCGCGACCGCTTCATGAGCGCCGATAGGCTCGCCCAGTAACAGCTTTTCCGCGGCCTTCACATAGCCAATACGTTGCGGCAACACCAGGCTGGTCGCGAATTCGGGTACCACGCCAAGATTCACAAACGGCATCACCAGCTTCGCGTCTTCAGCGAGGTAAACCAGATCGCAATGCAATAACATGGTGGTGCCGATACCGATCGCCGCGCCATTGACGGCGGCGATAACCGGTTTCTCGCAATCGATCAGCGCGTGCATGAATGGTCGCGCCGGCGAATTCTCGATCCTCACAGCCGCGCTGGTCGCGTTACCACCGTTCGCCGCGGCGAAAAAATCCCGCACGTCGTTGCCCGAAGAAAAAATTTCCGGTCGACCCGTGATCAGCACGGCGCGCACCGTCTCATCGCGGCTTGCCGCCGTGAGTGCCTCCGCCATGGCGCGATACATCTCCGGTGTCAGCGCATTTTTCTTCTCGATCCGATCAATCGCGATCGTGGTCACATGGTTTTCAGTGGAAACTTTGATGTTCATCGCGTCCTCGTACCGATTCACATTTGGAGAAAAATACCGATACGCTCTGCCAGCGCCCCGGGTTGATCGTGATGCAGCATGTGGCCGCAATCCTCAAGCACTTCGCGTTCGACATGCGGCAATGCCGCCAATCGCCGATCCCACTCCGCGCGCGGGTAGCGGCCACCATACAAGTCGAGCAAATTGGTTTGGGCGCCTTCGACCCACAATATTGGCGCGGTGATTCCTTGCCGGCAGGCCAGCGCCTCGGCTTCGCGGTACAGAATTGGATTCACTCGCTTGTGGGCGGGATCGCATAGCAAATGCCACTGACCATCGGCCGCCTCGCGCGACCAATGCGACGCGAGCCAGCGTGCCTTGTCGGCCGTCAAACGCGCGTTGTTTTGCTGAAGGCGGTCCGCCACTGCTTGTAGCGACTGGTAGCTGCGCATTCGCTGAGGAATTTTCAGTTGATCGAGCCATTTCGCCATGCGTCTCGGCGCATCGCTGGCGGCCGGCTCAGGCAGGCCAAAGCCTTCGAGGTTGATGAGTTTGCGAACCCGGTTCGCGCGCACGCCGGCATACATCATCGCGATGTTGCCGCCCATGCTGTGACCCAGCAAATCAACGGGTGCGGCGGGCGAAAAGTGATCGAGCACTGCATCGAGATCGCCCAGATAGTCCGCAAACCAATAGCTGTCGACTGCGGGTGATTCTGTCAAGCCAAAGCCGCGCCAGTCCAGTGCGAGCATCGATCTTTCGGCGGGCAACGCGTCGACCAGAAATTGAAACGATGCGGCGACATCCATGAAACCATGCAGCAACACCAGCGGCGGCTGGTTGTTCTGGCGGCCTGCCGCCCATTGGCGAACGTGATAGCGCAGACCCCGCACGTCGACAAAGTGGCTGGTGCTGTGGCGAATGGCGTGATAGATGTCGGTCGGCGAGGCCATGCGCGTGCCTTATGGAAACAAACTTAATCGACCCCGCGCAGCACGATATTCCGCTTCGATGCGCGTAACCAGTTCCTGTGTGGTGACCACACTTTTTACCGCAGCAATACCCTGCCCGCAGCCCCAGATTTCTTTCCATGCCTTAGCACCGGCCTTCGACGTGTCGCCGAGACTCATTTTGCTCGCATCGCTTTCCGGCAAGTTATCCGGGTCGAGGCCCGCATTGATGATTGAACCCTTCAAGTAGTTGCCATGCACGCCTGTAAAAAGATTGCTGTAGACAATGTCATCGCTACTGCTGTCAACAATCATTTGCTTGTAGGCGTCGCTGGCGCGCGCTTCGGTGGTGGCAATGAATGCAGAACCAACATAGGCAAAGTCCGCACCCATCGCCTGGGCGGCGAGCACCGCATCGCCGTTGGCAATGGCGCCGCTCAATGCGAGCGGGCCGTGAAACCATTCGCGAATTTCCTGAATGAGTGCAAACGGGCTCTTCACCCCCGCGTGCCCTCCCGCACCCGACGCCACGGCAACCAAGCCGTCGGCGCCTTTTTCGATTGCCTTGTGCGCGAATCGGTTATCGATAATGTCGTGCAGCGTCACACCGCCCCACGCGTGAACGGCGGCATTGACCTCTACGCGTGCACCGAGCGACGAGATCACGATCGGGACTTTGTATTTTTCGCAGACCGCCATATCGTGATCAAGCCGGTCGTTGCTTCGATGCACAATCTGGTTGATGGCGTACGGTGCAGCGGGCCGATCGGGGTGGGCGGAATTGTAGGCCGCCAGTGTCTCGGTGATTTCCGCCAGCCATTCGTCGACCTGCGAGGCGGGCCGCGCATTCAGCGCGGGCATTGAACCCACCACGCCGGCCTTGCACTGCGCGATGACCAGCGCCGGAGTACTGATAATGAATAGTGGCGCGCCGATGATCGGCAGTCGCAGGTTTTGCAGAATCGGCGGCAGGTGACGCGGCGGAATTCCTGGTTCGTTGGACAAGAGGGTTACCTTTGGTGTTGACGGGTGCAATCGCGCAAGCCTGTGCCGACCTCGATCTCAGCGGGCCGCCGCCAGCAATTCACCCAGCCGCGCGCGATGATAATGCGCGTCGCCAAAGGCTAAATCGATCGCGGTCAAGCGCTTGAAATAGTGGCTGATGGGCAATTCATCGGTCACGCCCATGCCACCGTGCAATTGCACCGCCTGTTGCCCGACCAGACGCGCCGACTGACCAACCAGAGATTTCGCCGCAGCAACGGCGCGACGTCGCTCGTTGACATCCGCTGCACCGACTTTTAGCGTCGCCAGCATCGTGATCGAACGCGCCTGCTCGGCAGCGATAAACATATCCACCATGCGATGTTGCAGCGCCTGAAAAGTACCGATGGCGACACCGAATTGTTTCCGCGTCTTCAGATACTCCAGCGTCTGTTCGATCAATGCGTCCATGGCACCGACGGCTTCCGCACACATCGCGGCGATGCCGTTGCAAATGGCACGTTCAATTGCGTCGAAGCCCGCGTTCTCGATCCCGACCAACGCTGACACCGGCACCCGAACATTGTTCAACCCGATCTCGGCAGCGGCGTGGCCGTCAAAGGTGGGATAGTTGCGCACGGTTAAACCCGCGGTGTTCTTGTCGACGATAAAAAGTGAGATGCCGCTTTCATCACCCACGTTGCCGGCAGTTCGGGCGGAGACGATGAGCGTGTCGGCAGAATCGCCGTGCAGCGTCATGGATTTACCGCCATTCAATATGTATGCATTGCCCTCGCGGCGCGCAGTGGTTGCAACATGGCTGAATTGATAGCGCCCGGCGCGCTCATGCACGGCAAGCGCCATGAATTTCGTTCCCGTCACCATGTCCGGCAACAGCCGCGCGCATTGTTCCTTCGACCCATTGTCGCGCAGCAGGCCGCCGCACAGTACCACCGTCGACAGATACGGCTCGATCACCAGAGAGCGGCCAAAGCTTTCCATCACCACCATCGTTTCTTCCGCCGCGTGTTCGACGCCACCGAGGCCGCCGTGGGCGTCGGGCATGCCGATACCCAACAGGCCGAATTCTGCGAAAGTGCGCCAGTGTCCGGCGGCCGACTTGTCGGCGGCCTTCATGTGTTGTCGGCGTGCTTCAAAGGTGTAGGCCTTGTCGAGGTAGCGGCGCAGTGAGTCTTTGAGCTGCTGCTGTTCTTCGCTGAGTGAAAATTCCATATTGATTCCTAAGCTCGCAAGCCGTTACAAACCCAGCACATGCTGAGCGACGATGTTTCTCTGAATCTCGTTTGAGCCGCCAAAAATACTCAGCTTGCGCATATTGAAATAATCGCCCGCAACCATCGGTGTGTAAGCAGCGCCCACTGGCTCACCCTGCCAATCCGGATCAAGCGCTTCGGGCATATCGACCAATGCTTCAGGCCCGGCGGCGTACAGCGTCAATTCAAATATCGCCTGGCAAATTTCGGTGCCGCGAATTTTCAGAATCGACGCTTCCGGGCCGGGCGCGCCACTCTTGGCCATCGCCGCCAGCGTGCGCAGCAGTGTCATCTCGTGCGCCATCAATTCCATTTCGCATTGCGCGAGGCGATCGCGGAATCGCGGATCGTCGATCAACGGTTTGCCATCGGCCATTTCGTCCCGTGCGATTTTGTTCAAGCGCCGCATCAGCAATTTACCCACCGCAACCAGGTTCAAGCCGGTGCGCTCGTGCGAGAGCAGAAATTTCGCGCAGGTCCAGCCTTTGTTTTCTTCGCCGACCAGATTCGTCGCGGGCACCTCGACGTTGTCGAAGAACACTTCGTTCACTTCGTGCTCGCCGTCGAGCATGATGATCGGCCGCACGCTTACACCGGGTGACTTCATGTTGATCAACAGGAAAGAAATGCCCTGCTGCGGGCGACCTTCGCTCGCGGTACGGACCAGACAAAAAATCCAATCCGCGAACTGCGCCTGAGTGGTCCAGATTTTCTGGCCGTTGACCACATATTTGTCGCCGACGCGCTCGGCTTTGGTTTTGAGTGAGGCGAGATCGGAACCGGAGCCAGGTTCGGAATATCCCTGGCACCAGAAATCTTCGCCTTTCAATATCCGCGGCAGATGGTGCGCTTTTTGTTCCGGCGTGCCGAAGGCCATGAGAACCGGGGCCAGCATTTTTTGCCCAAATGAAATCAGGCTCGGTGCGCCGGCCTCGATGCATTCCTGCTCGAAGATGAATATCTCGTTCTGATTCCACCCGGTGCCGCCGTAGGCTTTCGGCCAATACGGGCCACCCCAGCCGTGATCGAACAAGATGCGCTGCCAGCGCATGAAATCGTCGCGGACGTTGCGTTTGCCGTCGAGCATCTTGCGGCGGATATCGTCGGGCAGATTTTTGGCGATGAAGGATTTGACTTCAGCGCGGAAAGTTTGTTCTTCGGGGGAATAGTCGATATTCATGGAGGGGCGCGGGGAAAGGTTGAGTGGTGAAAAGGTTTGATCAGTTCATTGGCCACATGTGCTTGGGTAAAACTCGTTATCCGGCGCGGTTCTTGGAGCTTTTGTGCTCCAAACACCCCGCCGAATAGCCTGCCCCGGACTTGATCCGGGGGCGATCTGCGTTCGACAATGCGGGTATCAGCAGACTTCAAACAAACCCGCCGCGCCCATGCCGCCACCGATGCACATCGTCACCACCACGTACTTCACGCCGCGCCGTTTGCCTTCGATCAGCGCGTGGCCGACCATGCGCGCACCCGACATGCCGTAGGGATGACCGATGGCGATCGCGCCGCCGTTCACATTCAAACGCTCATCGGGAATGCCCAATCGGTCTCGGCAATAAATCACCTGCACGGCGAAGGCTTCATTCAATTCCCACAGGCCGATGTCGTCAACTTTCAATCCCGCGCGTTCCAGCAAGCGCGGCACCGCGAACACCGGGCCGATGCCCATTTCGTCAGGCTCGCAGCCGGCGGTCGCGAAGCCGCGAAAAATGCCGAGGGGTGAGAGGCCGCGTTGCTCCGCGAGTTTCGCGTTCATCACGACAGACGCTGACGCACCATCAGAAAATTGGCTGGCATTGCCGGCGGTGATTACGCCACCCGGCATCGCCGAGCGAATTTTCGCCACACCCTCAATCGTGGTATCGGCGCGAATGCCTTCGTCCTCACTCGCAGTGACTTGTCGCGTGCCGAGTGCGCCGGTCTTGGGGTCGGGCGCACCCATGGTCACCGTCATCGGCGCGATTTCATCTTTGAATTTTCCCGCCGCGCGCGCCGCCGCCGCGCGCTGCTGGCTGCGCACGCCGTATGCGTCCTGTAAATCCTTCGCCACACCGTAGCGTTTCGCGACAATTTCGGCCGTCTCGAGCATCGACAGGAAAAAATCCGGACGATGTTCAACCATCCACTCGTCTTTCAGATAATTCATGTTGATCGTGGCTTGCACGCACGAGATCGATTCGACGCCGCCCGCGACCATCACCGGCACCTTGTCGGTGATGATGCGCTGCGCAGCGATGGCGATGGCTTGCAGGCCCGACGCGCATTGCCGATCCACCGTGGTGCCTCCTGCCGTTACGGGCAAGCCCGCGCGCATCGCGGCATAGCGGCCGATGTTTAGGCCTGTGGCCCCTTGCGGCAGCGCGCAGCCCATGACCACGTCTTCGATTTCGGACGGGTCAACACCCGCGCGCTTCACGGCTTGTTCGATCGCGTGGCCGGCAAGAGTCGCGCCGTGAGTCATGTTGAAACTGCCGCGCCAGGATTTGCCGAGCGGGGTGCGGGCGGTGGAGACGATTACGGCATCAGTCATGATGATTCCTTGTTGATTGGCTTCGCAGTGCGGTCGAGAAAACCGGCGGGCTAAGCATTAAATGATTTGCCTTCGGCCGCGAGCTTGGCGAGCAACGGTGCCGCGCGCCAAAATGTATCGCCGGGTTTTTCATTGCGGGCAAATCCTTCGATTGCGCGCACCACATTCATCAGCCCGAGGCTATCGGCATACAACATCGGGCCACCGCGATAGGCGGGGAATCCGTAGCCGAAAATATAGACAATGTCGATATCGGAGGCGCGCTGGGCGATGCCTTCCTCCAGAATTTTTGCGCCTTCATTCACCAGCGCGAACACGCAGCGCTGCACGATCTCGGTGCTGCTGATTTTGCGGGCAACGATGCTGCGTGCCTTGCGATGTGCCTCGACGATCGTCGCGACGACGGGATCGCTTTGCGCGTCGCGCTTGCCCTTTTCGTAGCGATACCAGCCGGCACCCGTTTTTTGCCCGAAGCGGCCTTGCTCGCATAACGCATCGGCAATGGCCGCCGCCCCCGGTGCTTCGTTCGGATTCTCCGCGCGACGGCGTTTGCGGATCGCCCAGCCGATATCGTTGCCGGCGAGATCACCCATGCGAAACGGTCCCATCGCCCAGCCGAATTTTTCCAGCGCACCGTCGATTTGCTCGACCGTGGCGCCTTCTTCGAGCATGTTGATCGCCTCGCGCGAATAGCCTGCGATCATGCGGTTGCCGATAAAGCCATCGCAGACGCCGGAGATCACAGCCGTCTTGCGGATCTTCTTCGCCACTTGCATGATCGTGACGAGCACATCATCCGCCGTCTTCGCACCACGCACCACTTCCAATAATTTCATCACGTTGGCCGGGCTGAAAAAATGCGCGCCGACGACGTCTTGCGGTCGTTTGGTGAATTCCGCGATCTGATTCAAATCCAGCGTGGAAGTGTTGGACGCGAGGATCGCACCGGGTTTGCAAATGGCATCGAGCTTTTCAAATACCGCTTTTTTGACCCCCATTTCTTCAAACACCGCTTCGATGATCAGATCGACATTCGCGAAATCGTCATAGCTCAACGTTGGCTTCAACAGTGCTGCTTGCGCCGCCGCTTTCTCGGCCTTCATCTTGCCTTTTTTGACACGGCCTTCGAAGAAATCGTTGATGTGCGCAACACCTCGATCCAGCGCTTCCTGCTTGGTTTCGAGAATCACGGTGGGGATTCCTGCCAACAGAAAATTGATCGCAATGCCGCTGCCCATGGTGCCGGCACCGATCACACCGACACTCGCGATGGCGCGCGGCTTCACGCTGTCGGCAACACCCACTATCTTTGACGCTTTGCGTTCCGACAGGAACAAGTGGCGAAGCGCACGCGATTCATCGCCCATGTACAACTCGATGAACAATTTGCCTTCCAGCTTGATGCCGTCATCGAATGATTTGTTCAATGAGGCTTCGACCGCGTCGATGCACTTTAGCGGCGCGGGATAATTTTTCGACATGGCCCCCACGGCATTACGCGCGAACATGAATAACGCATCGGCTTTGGGATGGCTCACCTTCAAATCGCGCACGCGTTTTAGCGCGCGCTTTTCCGCGACCACTTTGTCGGCGAATGCGAGCGCGCCCGCCAGCAAATCGCCTTCGATGAATTGGTCGAATAACGGTGTGGCTTTCAGCATATCCGACGGCACGGATTCACCAGAGACAATCATGTTGAGTGCCGCTTCAACGCCGATCAATCGCGGCAATCGTTGTGTGCCGCCGGCACCCGGCAGCAAGCCGATTTTCACTTCCGGCAATGCGATTTGCGCGCCACCTATCACCACGCGAAAATGGCAGCCTAGCGCCAACTCCAAACCACCGCCCATGCAAGCGCCACCGATGGCCGCGATCACCGGTTTGGTCGATGATTCAACCATGTTGATGACCGTATGCAGCCTCGGTTCGGCAATCGCCGCAGGCGTGCCGAATTCACGGATGTCGGCACCGCCAGAAAACGCTTTATCGGTGCCGACCAAGACGATCGCATCGACATTTCTGTCGGCCTCGGCGCGACCGATGTTTTCAACAATGCCCGATCGCAGCGCGTGGCTCAAGCCATTGACCGGGGCATTGTCCAGGCGGACGACCGCAGTGCGTCCGTGCATTTCGTAGTGAGTACTGTTCATGGGGTTCCCGGCGGGATTGGAAGAAGGGGTACGACGAGGCCTGCGTTTGGCGGCGCAGAAAATGACGACAACGCGCCATTATGCGCCCGCTGTACCAAACAGTTGTGTATTGAACATTCCATACACTAATGTATTTTCGTTTTGGCGTCAATGCCGGGCGAATGCCTGCCGCCGATTGCGGCGCAAAGAGCACATCATCGTCGGTAGTATGCGTGGTCCAACGAAGTGGGCCTGCGGAGAGACGTCAATATTCCGGCACCAAAATGCAATCGCGCGCGCAAGTGCAATTCTTGCGCGCGCGATGGTTTTTGCGATTGAAAGTTACGCGATCGATGCCATCGCCCGACGATCACGCTGAATCAGCTTGAATAAGCCATATACGGCCAGCACTGGAAGCGCCAGGAAGATAACGAATGGCGCGCACATGAGCAGCATCACGATGGCCACCACAAAGGCCGCAAAAGCTATCGCGATCGTGGCGATCAACGCGGCACCGGCCATGACGGCAGTGACGACCAAAGCGACAACAATCAGGGCGGGAATGGCAATCATCCAGCCGACCGGGGTATCTGAGAAATCATGGTCGTCAATCATGATCGTCGCACCATTGAATCCATGGAATGGTCCGGACAGATAAACGGCGGCGGCGGTGGCCAGCACAAGTACGAGGATCAAGGTAAGTAACAGCGGGCGTGAAACGGGTTTCATGTGAACTCCCTGCGGGTTTTGTGTGCGATGACGGAAGTTTCGGGCCATTGGCACGACACCTCAACGCGATTCGGACGAAGTGCAGAAATCGTTGCGCAAGCTGCAAATTGCCGCTACGATATTGCATCGCAGCATAGCATTTCGTCCGCGGTGCCAAATACCCCATGGCCCCGTTGGCTTCTTCCGAATCCTCGCCAATCGGATTGACCTTTCCCCGGTCGGCCCGTTGCCGAACATGGGATCTGCGCCCAAAAGGCCTGTTGCGCTACCTTCGTTTGCCACCTTGCGCACGGTCATCCCGATGCCGGCGGTCAATTGATATGCTTGGTCTCGAACGCGTCATCTGCCGCCCTGAAAGGATTTTTCCATGAGCCTGCACCCTCCGCTCAAACAAGTTTCCCCCAGCAAGAAAATTACCTCTTTCCATCCGCCGCAACGCACCCTGATGGGCCCGGGGCCGTCGGACATCAATCCGCGCGTATTGGCGGCGATGTCGCTGCCCGCGATCGGCTATCTCGATCCGATTTTTGTCGGGATGATGGAAGAATTGAAAACGCTGCTGCGCTACGCCTATCAAACCGATAACGCGCTGACCTTTCCCGTTTCCGGCCCCGGTTCGGTCGGTATGGAAACCTGTTTTGTGAATGCGGTCTCACCCGGCGATAAAGTGATCGTGGGCCGCAATGGCGTTTTCGGCGGCCGCATGATTGAGAACGTCGAGCGCGCGGGCGGCACGGCGATCGTGGTGGAAGCCGAATGGGGCGAGCCGATTGACCCGAACAGAGTCGAAGACGCGTTCAAGAAAAATCCTGACACGAAAATATTGGCCTTCGTGCACGCCGAGACTTCCACCGGATGTCAGTCGGACGCGAAAACGCTCGCGGCCATCGCACATAAACACGACGCGGTCAGTATTGTTGATGCGGTGACATCGCTCGGCGGCACGCCCGTACTGGTGGATGCGTGGGGCATTGACGCGGTCTATTCCGCATCGCAAAAATGCATTTCCTGCACGCCAGGTTTGTCGCCGGTGTCGTTTTCGGAGCGATTTCTGGATCGAGTAAAAACCCGCGGCGGCAAGGAAAACCGCGTGCACAGCTGGTTCATGGATTTGAATCTGGTGATGAATTATTGGGGCAACACCAACCGCACTTATCATCACACCGCGCCGACCAACAGCCTGTTCGCGCTGCACGAGTCGCTATTGGTGCTGAAAGAAGAAGGCTTGGAGAACGCGTGGGCGCGGCATCAGCGCCATCACCTTGCCTTGAAGGCGGGGCTGGAAGCGATGGGCATCAAATACCTCGTCAAAGAAGGCAATCGTTTGCCGCAAATGAACGCGGTGTTCGTGCCGGAAGGACTTGCGGTTGGGGGTGAGGCCGAAGTGCGCAAGATTTTGTTAAACGAATTCAATCTCGAAATCGGTGCGGGCTTGGGGCCACTCGCCGGGAAAATTTGGCGCTTCGGGCTGATGGGCTATTCGTGCAAGGCGGAGAACGTGATGCTGTGTTTGTCGGCGCTGGGATCAGTCTTGTCCGACATGGGGCTCGCCGTGAAGGTGGGCGATGCCGAAGCGGCCGCACATCATGCATATGCGGAGCAGCATAAGCAGGACGCGATCAAGAAGACAAAGTTGGCTGCGTAAGTCGACAAAACGAATGAAAAAGCCGGGCACTGCCCGGCTTTTTCATTCCGCGAATCGGTCAAGGCTTCTTGGGTGGTGCCTTGGCGGGAGCTTTGGCCGGGGCCTTTGCGGCTCCAGTTTCTTTCTTTTCAATCGGTGCCGCTGCGCCCAACACCGTCGTGATGAATCGATCCTGCAACGTCGCTTGACCACCATATTTTTCCATCTCTTTGCCCATCAGTTTTTCCAGCGATGAAATGCGATCTGCAGCACTCGGGTGGGTGGAGTACAAAACACTGGCAGCGCCTTCGTCCTTTTGCAAATCCTGCAAGATTTGCAACACACTTGGCAGTCCGTAGGGATCGTAACCGGCACGTGCCGCCAGCACCATTCCCATGCGATCAGCTTGTTCTTCTTCACCGCGATCGAGCGAAAACAGAATCATCTTGCGCACTTCGCCGATACCCAACTTCAATGCTGTCTTCGCCAACTCGCCGCCGACACCACTGGTCTTGACTTTGGAATCTACGACCGCACCTGCAATCGTCGCACCCGCTGAGCCCAACTTTTGCTTTTGGTAAGCCTTAACATGATGCCGTTGCACCACATGGGCGATTTCGTGGGCCAACGCACCGGCAAGTTCTGCCTCGTTTCGCATACGAAACAGCAACCCTGTCGTAATATAGATTTGCCCGCCCGGCGCGGCACCTGCGTTCGGCAGTCTGGATTCGAGCACCGCGAACCGCCATGGCAAATTGGGCCGTTCGGAATGCATCGCAACCCAACGGCCAACCTGATTGACGTATCGCTGGACGCGCTCATTGGCGTGCAAGGGTGCCGCACCCAGCACGCCGGCCATGATGTTCTCGCCCAACTCGATTTCCTCTGCCTCGGGCATTTCCTTTTGCGAATCCGAAACGTCCTTTGCGACACTCAGCCCGGTATCGATCAGTTTCCCTGCGCCTGCGCCACCTGGAACAAGACTCGCGATAGATGAACCGATCGGCATGTTTTTCATGTCCGGCATGCCCGCGCAGCCGGCCAGCGTCAAGGCTGTGCAGAGCATCAATGAGGTGGAAAGAATATGTTTCATTTTTTCGCTCCTTGCTTGCCGGCCGCTTCAACGGCATCCTGTGCGAGATAGGCAACACTGCGGAAGCCGAGGCGCCCCTGGGCGGCCAGCGTCTGCGCCTGCGAACTGCTTGCTTGATAGCGCTTCAGTTTTTCTAGTTCTGCCGGATTGAGCTCGGCGCGCTCGACATCCTCCTTCGAGAAGCCGCGAATGCCCACTGTTGCCGCCTGCTTGGATTGCCCGCTGCGCTCGCGATCGCCCAACAACAGCCGATTCATCGATGCCATGAATCCGCCGCCGGAGGACTGTTGCTCAACCACCACGCTGCTGCCACCACGAATATGCATCATCCGCACGAAGCCGGTTTTGGTGCCAACTTTTACCTGGTTCCAGGCGCCGTCCCGCTTAAGCACCTGCACAGCAGTTTTCTCCGGCAAGGATTGCATCAACATGGACGTATCGTTGGGCGCGGCCCGGAGATCGGTAACCCTGTTGGTAATTGTTGCCTCTTGGGCCAGTACAGGTAGCCAAGTGAATGTACCCAGGGCGAAAGCAAATATTGCGATGATCTGTTTCATACGCGTTCCATTTCCTCGTTGAAATCGAACCTGACGCGTGCGCGGTGGAGATAATTATTGTGCAAATAGTTTCGCACAATTGGCGCCGGGTTGGTGCGAGGATTTCTGAACTTGATGACAACTAACATCCAGCATTGGTGCGGCGTTCAGAGGCTTTTCTGTTTGAACGCCTCGCCAATGCTTGAGTTTGTTATTCTTGTAGGATGGATTGAGCGGGGCGATACTCATCCTACATTTTCAAGAGATACCTAGCCGCTGCCAGATTGTCGAGCAAAGCCCCGCCTGATTCAAGGTGTAGAAATGCAATCCCGGCGCGCCGCCTTCGAGGAGTTTCACCGAAAGATCCGTCACCACATCAAGACCAAAGGCGCGGATAGACGCGGTGTCGTCGCCAAAGCCTTCCATTTTGCGGCGCACCCAACGGGGAATTTCTGCGCCACATGCGTCCGAGAATCGCGCCAATTGCGAGAAACTCGCGATCGGCATGATACCGGGCACGATCGGAATGTTCACGCCCATCGCGCGCACTTCATCGACGAAATGAAAGTACGCATCAGGATTGTAAAAGTACTGCGTCATCGCCGAATTGGCGCCCGCATCGACTTTGCGTTTGAAGTTTTTCAAATCTTCCTGCGCATTGCGAGCCTGCGGATGGTACTCGGGATAGGCGGCGACCTCGATGTGAAAATGATCGCCCGTTTGTTCGCGAATGAAGGTCACCAGATCCGCGGCATGACGAAATTCGCCGGCGACTGCCATGCCCGAAGGCAGATCGCCGCGCAACGCGACAGTGTGTTTAATACCCGCATCCTTGTAGCGATGAATCACCGCGCGAATGTTTTCGCGGGTGGACCCAATGCAGGAAATGTGCGGCGCGGCCGCGTGCCCCGCCGCAATGATGTCCAGCACCGCATTGAGCGTGCCTTCTTGTGTCGATCCGCCGGCGCCGAAAGTTACGGAGAAAAATGACGGATGAAACTGCGCCAGCTGCCTGACTGTGTCCCGCAACTTCGCGGCACCCTCAGGC
>JAYTUX010000428.1:0-3999 GCA_043744315.1 Betaproteobacteria bacterium
GTCAATCCGAATCAGGTGGGCGACACTTTCGCAAGCAAGAATCTGGCGGGCGTCGGCGTGATTTTTTACACCATGCTCGCGTTGCGGGCCGAGTTGCGGACGCGCAATCATTTCGACGGCAAATTCGAACCGAATCTGGCCGATTTGCTCGATCTGGTGGCTCTGGGAACCGTCGCCGATGTGGTGCGACTGGACCACAATAATCGCGTACTGGTCGAGCAAGGCTTGCAGCGTATTCGCGCGGGACGCGTGAACCGGGGCATGCGCGCGCTGATGCAGGTGGCGGGGCGCGATCCTACGCGGGCATCGACCTACGATCTTGGATTCGTGGTCGGGCCACGCCTTAACGCGGCGGGTCGTCTCACCGACATGGCGCTCGGCATCGAATGCCTGTTGGCAGACAACGATAATGCCGCGCTCGATCTTGCGACCAGACTCGATCGACTGAACCGCGAACGCCGTGTGATTGAAGCCGACATGAAAGAAGGCGCGATGATTTCGCTGGAGGCGGTGGATGTCGGCAGCCGCTATTCACTTTCGCTATATGATCGCGCCTGGCACCAGGGCGTGGTCGGCATTCTCGCTTCGCGCGTCCGCGAAAAATATCATCGCCCGGTGATTGCATTCGCGAACGATGGCAGCGGCGCACTAAAGGGTTCGGGCCGTTCGATTAAGGGGTTTCATATGCGCGACGCGCTGGACCTCGTCACGAAACGACACCCCGAACTCATTTCGAAATTCGGCGGTCACGCGATGGCAGCCGGGCTCACCATCGCCGAATTGGCGCTGGGCGATTTCACCGACGCATTCGAAGCCGCCGCGCGCGCGCTGATGTCACCCGCCGATCTCGCCGAGCGCCTGGAGACCGATGGCACATTGGCCGCGAGCGACCTCGATTTTGCGTTTGTCACCGCAATCGACGCGCAAGTCTGGGGCCAGGGATTCGTCGCACCCAGCTTCACCGGCGCGTTCAAAGTCATCGAGCAGCGCGTGGTCGGCGAAAAGCATTTGAAATTGAAACTGTCGATGGGGGGCGTTACCTTCGATGCCATGCGTTTCGGCAGCGCCAATGCCCTGAACACCAGCATTGACGCGGTTTTCCGGCCATCGATCAATGAGTTTCGGGGGCATAAAACCTTGCAGTTGTTGGTGGATCATGTGGCGTGAGGGCAAGCTCGTCGCGTATAATTCATTGGCAATTTAGCCAGTACCCACACCCCAACCCTCTGCTTCGTTTCAAGTGTTCCATTGTCCCAAGGAGAGGGTGAGAAATGCGGCATGGTGAAAAAGACCATCACGCCGAATAAGACGAAACGCCATGGAAGCCGATCAGCAAAACGCCATCTCTAACTCCCTTTCTGACTTGAGCCAGCGCACGGTCGAGTTGCGGAGGTATCTTTGACTTTGACGGCAAATCGCAACGCCTCGAAGAAGTCAATCGGCTGAACGAAGACCCGGCGGTCTGGAACGACAGCAAGCGCGCCCAGGAACTGGGCAAAGAAAAGAAGCTGCTCGATGAGACCGTCGGCACGCTCATGCTGCTCACCGATAGCCTGAAAGACGCGCGCGAATTGTTCGATCTCGCCAAAGGTGAAGGCGACGACGACACCCTGCTCGCGATCAGCAGTGACGCCAAATCGCTGGAAGCGAAAGTGCTGGATCTCGAATTCCGGCGCATGTTCTGTAATCCGATGGATCCGAACAATTGCTTTATCGATATTCAATCCGGCGCGGGCGGCACCGAAGCACAGGATTGGGCCAATATGCTGATGCGGCAATATTTGCGTTATTGCGAACGCAAAGGATTCAAGACCGAGCTACTGGAAGAATCGGCCGGTGACGTGGCGGGCATCAAATCGTGCTCGATCAAAGTCATCGGCGAGTACGCGTACGGTTATTTGCGCACGGAAGTCGGCGTTCATCGTCTGGTACGAAAGTCGCCGTTTGATTCGGCCGGCGGGCGGCACACCTCATTCGCCAGCGTATTTGTTTATCCCGAAGTGGATGATTCTATCGAGATCGACATCAACCCGGCCGACTTGCGTGTGGACACCTATCGCGCATCGGGCGCGGGCGGCCAGCACATCAACAAAACCGATTCGGCCGTGCGCATCACCCACGCACCGACTGGCGTCGTGGTGCAGTGCCAGAATGACCGCTCGCAGCATCGCAACCGCGCAGAAGCCATGTCGATGTTGAAAGCGAAACTGTACGAACTTGAATTGCGCAAGCGCCAAAGCGATCAGCAAAAACTGGAAGATTCCAAGACCGATATTGGCTGGGGCCACCAGATTCGTTCATACGTACTCGATCAATCGCGCATCAAGGATTTGCGCACCCATTACGAAACCGGCAACACACAGAAAGTGCTCGACGGACATCTCGATGAATTCATTGAGGCCAGCTTGAAGCAGGGAGTGTGATGAAAGTTGGATTGTTGTTGGCGTTGATCATCGCCGTCACCGGTCAGGTGCTGTATCACGTTACGCAAAAAAACGTAGCTGCCGGTGCGCACCCGATCATTTCACTCGTCGTTTTTTATCTGGTTGCAGCCATCGCAACATTGCCGCTGTTCTGGCTGTTTCCGGTAGCGGGCACCTTCGCGGATGAAATCGGCAAGCTGAATTGGGCGGTGGTGGGTGTCGCCATCAGTATCGTGCTGATCGAGATCGGCTTCCTGCTTGCGTATCGAGCGGGTGGTGAGCTTTCCACCGCGTTTGTCACCACCGCAGCCGTAGTAGCCATATCGATGCTGCTGATCGGCGCACTTTTCTTTGGCGAATCATTCGCCTTGCCGAAGATTGCCGGAGTGGCGCTGTGTGTAGCGGGCATTGGCCTGCTCTCGTACAAAGCAGCGTAACCGCGCCAAAATAATTTGCCCTCGCAAGAAACGAAAATCATGTCCGACGACAATCAAACACCCCCGCAAGACGAAAACCATGTCATCGCTGAACGCCGCGAGAAGTTGAAGGCGTTACGCGCGAGCAGCCCCAACGGCATCGCGTTTCCCAACGACTTCCGGCCCGAGCAAATGGCGAAGGATTTGATCGCCGCGCATGCCGCGAAGACCAAAGAGGAACTGGAAGCCGCCGCACATGTCGACGTGAAAGTCGCCGGTCGCATCATGCTGAAACGGGTGATGGGCAAGGCGGCGTTCGCGACCATTCAAGACGCATCCGGTCGCATTCAGCTCTACGTCACGCTAAATGAAATTGGTGAAGCGGAGATGGAGGCGTTCAAGCGCCTCGATCTGGGCGATATCGTCGGTGCCGAGGGATACATTTTCAAAACCAAAACCGGCGAGCTATCGATTCATGTGAAATCGATTCGCCTCATTACCAAGTCGATTCGACCCTTGCCGGAAAAATTCCACGGACTCACTGATACCGAGCAGCGCTACCGCATGCGCTATGTCGATCTGATCATGAGCCCGGACGTGCGCGAAACATTCGTGACGCGCTCGAAAATCGTACAAACGATGCGCGAATTCATGGTGAACCACGGCTATCTTGAAGTCGAGACGCCGATGATGCATCCGATCCCTGGTGGTGCCGCCGCACGACCTTTCAAGACGCACCACAACACGCTCGATATGGATTTGTACTTGCGTATTGCGCCGGAACTTTATCTGAAGCGGCTGGTGGTCGGCGGCTTCGAGCGCGTGTTCGAGATCAATCGGAATTTCCGCAATGAGGGCATGTCGGTGCGCCACAATCCGGAATTCACGATGTTGGAGTTCTATATTGCATGGCGCGATTATGAGCACCTGATGCAATTCACCGAGGACATGTTTCGCGATATCGCTACCCGAGTGTTGGGTAAAACACTGTTCAACTATCAGGGTCATGAACTCGATTTCGGCAAACCGTTCGATCGTCTGACGATGGTGGACGCCGTGAAAAAATATGCGCCCGATTTGGCGGGCATCGATTTCAACGACAAAGCGACGTTGATCAAACACATCCATGCGAATGGCGAGGGCGCGAAAGAAACCGACAC
>JAYTUX010000429.1:0-3977 GCA_043744315.1 Betaproteobacteria bacterium
ATTTTGTCCTACGATGGCAAGCGCTATTGGATCCTGGCAGAAACCTGGGACGATGAAAGCAAGCTGAATCCACTGCCTTGAGTGGGTCGCGAGGTAGTGGCGCTAACGCGAGAATTAGAGCCTTTCTTGTTGCCTACGAGCAAGAGTCAAGGCCTGACCCTAGTGATTTTGCAAAGGCCTGACCCTAGTGATTTTGCAAGAATCCGAACGCCATGCAGGGTGCGAGGTGGAAGGACAGTCTTAAGGGCAAAAAAATGGAAATGAAGAAGGTCAATGCTGGAACGCTTCGTGCTATCGGCTATGACGAAAAGCGCAAGGTGCTGGTCGTCGAACAATCCTCGGGTACCTACGAATACGTGAATGTGGCTGCGGAAGTGTGGAGGCGATTTTCCACGTCGTCATCGCTACTGAGTTTCTTCCGCGATACGATCGAAGAGGATTACCAGAAGCGGCGGATCAAATAGCAAAGTCAAGCACTGGCGAGCGTCTCCGGTCGAAAATGGCTGCGAAGGCGCACTAAAATCCTGAGCCCGCCCGGATGCCAGCGGACTTCATCGTCAGGGTATCGCCCGCCCCGCCCGCGACTTCGCGAGGATCAAGTCAATCGACAAGATCGAACCGTCGGTGTTCAAGTCGAACTTGTAGGTGTTGACGTTGACGGCGTTGAACTCATTGGCCTTCACGGCACTGATATCCGCAGCAGTGACCGAGCGCGAGCCGGTCACGTCGCCGACGAGGAAGCCGATTGATGTCGTTGCTTTTCCTGAGCCGTTAAGACCGTCCATGAAAAGTGTGAGGCGCTTGTTGTCGGCGACATCGGTTAGCGTGACAACCACGTCGCCGCCGGAAATCGCCGCGCTGGCGGCCGCGGCCGGGTTCATCGCCGCGTCCAGCGCCGTCACGGTGCCGATGGAAGTAATGGCGCTGTCAAAATGAAACACCAGG
Organism: Betaproteobacteria bacterium; assembly: GCA_043744315.1. Classification (GTDB taxonomy): domain Bacteria; phylum Pseudomonadota; class Gammaproteobacteria; order Burkholderiales; family Usitatibacteraceae; genus UKL13-2. The sequence goes on from JAYTUX010000429.1 coordinate 946, forward strand.
GTATGCCCGCTGCCGATGAGCCGCGGTTCTACCGAGACTTCGCCGCAGAGCGTCTGTTGGTGATCGATGGGGTGGTCATAGGCTATTGCGGCATGCATTTTCCGCGACTTGACCGAAAGCAGATTCAACGCCAATGGAGTCGGGCCAATACCCGCGCCAAAACCGCTGGTCAGTCGATAACAGCCATTCGAAACCGGACCTGCCGCGACTTCACCGAACGAGGAACGGGAGATGACGAAGCCTGCCAAGCCTGTTGAGCGGAGGCCGGCATTGATGGAGTCGCGCACGATCACATAGGTGCCATCGGTTTGCCCTGCAGCGTAGTCAACACCGCTGGACAAAAGGCATATTGCCGCCAGAACCATCTTCCGCAATGTCATGAAGTTCGTCATCGCTATCGCCCGGCTGGCAGGCGTTATCTGCTGCCAAGCATTGCGCGGATGGCTTGCAATTCGCGTTCGAGGATTTCCACGCGTTCGCCTTGCCGGGTCAATTCCGCCGTTTGCGCGCGAATGGTGCGCTGCTGTTTCTGGAATTCGTTCAGCAGCATCGGCGACAGATGCTGGTAGTAGACCGATTCTATTTTTCCTTCGGCCGAATACGCGACCAGATCGGGGGCGACTTCCGCCACCTCTTCGGCGATGAGGCCAAATTGCCGCAGGCGCGGGTCGGCTGCGTTGCCGGCCTTGTAGTGGAACGTCACGGGCCGCAAACGCATCAGGATGTCGCTCGCGCCGCCCATATCGGTGACAGCGTCTTTAAACGTGCGCGAGGACGTGGTCACACCGAGCCGACCGCTGGCGTCGATCATGACACCCAGGCCGGTTATCACGTTGCCGGCAATTGCCGCGATGTACGTTGCCGTCTGATCGCCGGTGATGCCGAGGCGAATGGTGTTCGAATCGCCCGCCGTTCCAACATTGCCGATGTGGATGTTTTTGGTACCCGAAGTGATGGCGCCGCCGGCATCCGCGCCAATGGCGATATTGCTGCTACCCGTGGAAGCGTAAAGGGCGTTAAAGCCGAACGCCGTGTTATTGGATCCCCCGGTATTGCTGATTAGCGCCGCCCGGCCGCCGGCCGTGTTGCCTCCGCCGCTGGTATTGACCCTCAATGCGTCACTGCCCATTGCGCTATTGTTGTTGCCCCCCACGTTGGACAGAAGCGCCGCTACACCGAACGCACTGTTTTGAAAGCCGGACGTCGTCGCGCGCAGCGCGCTTGCCCCTGTCGCGGTGTTGTTAAAACCGGTGGAAATGCCCTGCATTGAAAAGGCGCCATTCGCAGTGTTGTCCCCGCCGGTCTGTGTGAAATTGCCGGCGGCCTCGCCGACGAATGTGCTCTGACTGCCAAAATTGTGGATGAAACGAGTGCCGCCTTTCACTATGTTGCCGACGCTCGCCGTCGAATTCGAAAGAAAAATACTGCCCCCGCCAACGATGTCGTTCGCCGCAACGATATTGCCGGTAATCTGCGAGCCGCCAATAGTTGCCGACGTGATCGCGTCGGTAATTTGCGATCCGCCAATGCTCGCCCCGCTAATCGAGCCGGTAATTTGCGACCCGCCAATGATCGCCATACTGATCGTGCCGGTGATTTGCGACCCGGGCACCTCCGCGGTGCTATCCAGCCCTGCCGCGACCGCTGCATAAGGCACGCTGCTCAATGGCAAACGCGGCATCTCGCCGTTCGAACCAATCTCCACGCCTAGCCAGTAAGGAACGTCAAAGTTCAGATTGAGCGGCGTGATCGAGCCAAGCGCGACATTGAAATTGCCGCTGTTGACGCTGACGGGCCCCCAGTTTTCAGACCACAATGCGGTGCCGCCCACCGCTACGTCGTAAAGACGAAACGTCATGGGGGTACCGATGTTGACCGGTACCCCCAGATTGCTCGTCAGGTAACCCTGGTAGTTGATGGTTTGCGGAATGGCCGCGATCGCCACCGGTGTCAAAAGGATGTGACCCGCGCAAACAGCGATTCGAAGCATCTTGTTCATCGTCTTTCCCCTCAGGTGGCGCGGCACTCAGTGCCGACACGCAATCCATTAGGTCACTTTTCGGGAGTTCGGTCAATGCCGCATGGAGAGGGGATACGGACGCTCGATCACCAGACGGCAAGACTCCAGCACTGGCGGGCCTTCCCGGCCAATAGCGCGGCTTCAACCGCAAATGGCGACGATCTAAGGGCTGTGTAGTAGGGGGTAAGGTCATAGCGGAATCCTTTCGTTTCTGACGACCAAAGGAGACTGCCATGAAGCGTCCTGACCCTACCCTGGACGAACGATACCTAATTAGATGAAACTTTTTTCGCCGCGTTTTCAGCCGGCAGATTGCCAATCAACAACCCAAATATTTTTACCTGAGTTACCATGCCGACCAACAGCGATCACCGAAAATCCTTCCTGCGCGAATTAGATCGCATGGGACAAGACCCCACGCTTTTCGATAGAAAGCAGTCGCGCAAGGCAACAATCCTTTGGTTCGGCATGTTCGTACTTGTTCTCGCTGTTTTCCTGTTCCACCGTGAGCTTCCACTGTTGGCGACTTGCGTCCTGATGCTACTTGTCGGCGCCCTCGCCACAATGCATGTTTATGCGGCAGAATCACGAAAGAACTTGCCTGTACTTCGCGAGTTTCTGGCGTGGGACAAAATTCGCATGGAGCTCGATCCCAAAAAAAAATGAAATACCAAATCAACAGGGCGAGGCGCAAAAAAATCTGACGTCATTTGTTTTTGAAAACAGTTCACCCCCATTCAATTTCTATAAAAATACCGCCATGAACGACGCAATACAAACTCCCTCGCTACCCGATCGCCTCTCCGCCGACCCACGCAGTCCCTATCATGTCGCCGCGTTTTTCGAACGCGATGTCGGCATTCGATTCAATGGCAAGGAGCGCACAGATGTCGAGGAGTACTGCATCAGTGAGACAAATGCCGTGACAAGGCCAAAAGCAAGTGCGCTCATAAGGGTGAGAACGATGGCAATAATGCCCGGCATCGGCAAATTGGCGATGTTCACATAATCG
>JAYTUX010000430.1:0-14186 GCA_043744315.1 Betaproteobacteria bacterium
TCCGGGGCCCAATGTGATGCTACGAAAATAATGCGGGGCCGCTGCATTGTGGACACGGCTGGCGGCATCCCTACCGACCACCTGCCGGACGCGCACGTCTCCTGACGCACATCAAAAGACAATGCGAGAATGGGCGCGAGACTGCATTTCGGCGCACTACATCCGCCGTGACAAAAAACGAGTGTTCAGGAGGCCAGCCATGTTCGAATCCGCCGAAATCGGCCACAAGATGAAAAAATCCGAGTTCGATCTTGAGGAGCCCAAGCTGCGCCGATTGCTGCTCGATGCCCAGTACCAGTTGCTGGAGAAGCGCAAATTTCCGGTCATCATCCTGGTCAACGGCGTCGATGGCGCGGGTAAGGGCGAGACCGTCAACCTGTTCAACGAGTGGATGGATCCGCGGCATATTCATACGCACGCATTTGGCGCCTCGACGGATGCCGAGCAGGCACGGCCCGAGATGTGGCGCTTCTGGACCACGCTGCCGCCAAAGGGCCGCATCGGCATTCTGTTCGGTTCCTGGTACACCGATCCGATCTTGCAGCGGGTGATGGCCAATGAGGGCCGCGCCGAATTTGAGCAGCGGCTTTCCCGCATCCGCGATCACGAGCGCATGCTCGTGGCCGAAGGCGCGCTGATTCTGAAACTGTGGTTCCATCTTTCCAAGGATGCGCAAAAGGCACGTCTTAAAGCGCTGTCGGCCAAGAAGAAAACCGCCTGGCGTGTGACGAAGGACGACTGGCGGCATTTCAAGCGCTACGATGAATTTGTCGGCGTCTGCGAAAAGGCGCTGCGTGAAACCTCGACCGGCGAGGCACCGTGGCACATTATCGAAGGCAGCAATCACGAATACCGCTCGCTGACGGCGGGGCGCTTGCTGCAGGATGCGCTGAAACGGCGGTTGAAGGCACCTGCGCCGGTGATTGTCAAGGCGGAGTCGCTGCCGCAACCCGGCATCGACAAACGCGACGTGCTCAACACCGCCGATTACACCCGCAAGATCGATCGCGCCAGTTACGACAAGACGCTGGAAAAACTGCAGGGTGAGCTGAACCTGCTCACCCGCCACAAGAAAATGCGCGAGCGCTCGATCATCATGGTGTTCGAAGGTATGGACGCCGCCGGCAAAGGCAGCACCATCCGCCGCATCACCCGCGCAATTGATGCGCGCTACTATCACGTTGTACCCATCGCCGCCCCCAGCGATGAGGAGCGGGCGCAACCCTATCTGTGGCGATTCTGGCGGCATGTTCCACCGCACGGCAAGGCGGTAATTTTCGATCGCTCGTGGTATGGCCGGGTGCTGGTGGAACGGGTCGAGAAATTCTGCAGCGAGGATGCATGGCTGCGCGCCTATCACGAGATCAACGAGTTCGAAGAGCAACTCGCCGTTGGTGGCGCGATTGTCGCCAAGTTCTGGTTGGCGATCAGCTCCGCCGAACAACTCCGCCGTTTCAAGGAACGGGCCAAGACACCGCACAAACAGTTCAAGATCACCGACGAAGACTGGCGCAATCGCAAGAAGTGGCCGGACTACGAACGCGCCGTCGCCGACATGATCGACCGTACCTCGTCCGACATCGCACCGTGGCACGTTATCGCCTCCAACGACAAGCCCTGGGCACGGGTGGAAACGTTGAAGCGATTGGTGGAGACTCTCGAGTCAGCACTCTAGGGGCTTGTTGAAATTTGAGGTATCAAAGTTTGAATATTTCTTGCGAAGCACTTCCTCCTTTTCAAAGGAGGATTGAGGAGGATTTTCGACCGCAATGACGGAGTGACAACCGCAAATCTCCCTCAATCCCTCTTTAAAAAGAGGGAGGTGCTCCGAATTTTGCTGCGTCAATATTTGTAACGTGAATTTCAACAAACCCCCGGTAACACGTGCCTGGCACAGGCGCTAACCTCGCCGGCGTCCAATCGGGCGTGGGACAATCAACGTGATATGAACAACGTCCGCATTCATTCGCCGACCGACTATGCATGGATGTCGGTCATTACGTCCGTCCTGACGATCGGACTCAAGTTCGCGGCGTGGTGGGTCACGGATTCGGTTGGGATGTTGTCGGATGCAATCGAATCATTGGTCAATCTTGCGGCAGCGCTGGTGGCGTTGTGGACATTGCACTATGTCTCCACCGGCGCCGACGATGACCACAATTTTGGTCACGAGAAAGCCGAGTATTTTTCAAGCGGGATTGAGGGTGGCCTGATTTTCATTGCCGCCATTTCAATCATCGTCAGTGCCGTGCCGCGGCTGATTCATCCCGAACCCCTCGGGCCACTCGGACTTGGCATCGCCCTGTCCGTGCTGGCTGCAATTGCCAATGCGATTTGCGCCTGGTTTCTGCTGAAGGGTGCGCGAGCCCACCGCTCCATCACGCTCGAGGCTGATGCCCACCACCTTCTGGCGGATGTCTGGACGACCGTCGGCGTGAACATCGCGGTGTTGCTGGTACCGGTAACTGGCTGGTGGCGGCTCGACCCAATCGTCGCGGTGATTGTCGCCATACAAATACTGTGGACCGGTGCGCAATTGATCAGGCGTTCTTTCGACGGTTTGATGGACAAGGCTATCCCGGACGCCGAGCGGATAGAAATTGTGCGCGTGCTGGAAACTTTGCGTGAACAAGGCTGTGACTATCATGCGTTGCGAACGCGGCAGGCCGGTCGCAAGCATTTCGTTGACGTGCATATTCTGGTCCCGGGAATAATGAGCGTACAAGCCGGTCACGATCTGGTCGAGCATATTGAAAACGAAATCAAGCTGAAGGCGCCCCATGTCGAAGTCCTTGCGCATCTGGAGCCGTTGGAGGACCCGCGCAGTTGGGATGCGCCGAAAAATCCGCGAGCGGGGGGTTAGTAAAACCACGCTTCGAGTCTTGGTGAGAAAACGAGTGCGAGCTTACGTTGGGGTCTCCCGGGGGACGTAAATTTGCACAGTTTTGCAGAACCATTTGCCGGGTCGCCGCAAATGCGCAAACGTCAGACTGGGAACGGATCCCCGCATGAAGGCATCCTGAAAGCCTCACACGCGCTTGAATCCGCGGTCAAAAGTAAGGCGGCCCATCGCTGCCATACCCGTGGCAAACTCCCGCGTGTGCGCAATCTCAAATATCAGCGTGTTGGAAATACCGGTGCCGGCCAGTGGTGAACGCGCGCCTTTCACCTGCATCTAGGAATCCAATACCGGCGCGCGCTCCGCGCGCCGTTGAGCGCATTCTGTTGCCACTCCCTCCCGTGCGCACTGAACGCCGGCGTCTCACGCTCACACTCCTGCTCTCGCTATCACTTCACGCGCTACTGTTAGGCCTGACCTTCGGCAGTGAGCGGCTTGGATTGCCGGGCTTTGGTTTTCCCTGGCGGGAGCGACGGGTCGAGGTACCTGACCTGCGCGTCACTCTGGTGCCGGCGAAAATTACTGCGACGGAGCCGGCAGATAAAGCTGTGACAGGGCCGCTGCCGCCTGCAGCGATCGATCCGCCTGTTGCGATTGAGCCGGCGTTGACGCCACCCGTCTCCGCGATGCCACCGCAGAGCCGGCCGCCGGACGCAAACGTGTTCAAAGCAGAGGTCGAAACCAAGGTACCGGCAGCGGCGAAGGTTGAGCCAGTCGTGACACCGAGTGCGGTTGCCGCGAAAGCGCCATTGCGTACTGAAGCATCGGCAGGCGCTGCGCCGAAACCGATCCCTGCACCGGAAGTAATTGCGGTGGAACGGTCCAACACACCCACTTTCGCCGTGCCTCCTCCTCCACCGGTATCAATGCCTGTCGTCGTCGCGTCGGTACCCAACATAACCAGTACACCAATCCCGGAGAACCCGATCCCGGCACCGCAAAACGAAATCGTGCAAAAGCCAGCCGAACCGCCGACGCGGGAGCGAGCCGTCGAAGTGACAAAGCCCGATTCTTCCGAGCGAGAGTTGCAAGCAAAGCAACAGGCGGATCAGCTGGAGACCGCGAGGGTTGAAGCGGCGCGACGGGAGGTCGCGCGTGAAGAGGCGGCTCGAGTAGAGATGGCACGCATCGAAACTGCGCGAATTGAAGCTACACGATTGGAATCCGAGCGTTTGGCGGCGGCGCAGCGGCAGGCGGCAGCACGTCAGGAAGCGGCCCGCGCCGAGGCGGTAAAACTTGAGGCCGCACGAATTGAGGCCGAGCGAAGGGAAACCGTGCGACAGGCCGCGGCGAAGCAGGAAGCGCAGCGCGAGCAAGTTGCACGTCAAGAGGCGACGCGCGCCGAGGCGGCACGGCAGGAGGCTGCACGTGAGACCGCGCGACGCGAGGCTGAACGCCAGGAAGCGGTGCGACAGGCGGCCACACAACAAGAGGCCGCGCGCATTCAGGAAGAAAAGGATGAGGACGCCAAACGTGACGCCCGGCGTCAGGCGATGGGGCGCATTCTCAATGAGGAAGCGGCCCGGCGCGAAGCAGCGGAGAAAGCGGCTCGTGCGCAATCCACGTTGCCGCTATCGATCAGCACCGCGCGTCGGGCGAGGCTGTGGGGTCGTGCCGACCCCAACGGTGAACTCGTCGAGTACGCGGAGGCGTGGGCGCGAAAAATCCAGTTCAATACGCCGGTCGATACGGTCCGCGAATTGGCCAAGCGGCCACACACGAACCCGATGGTGACGGTGGCGATTCGCCGCGACGGCTCGGTGGAATCGGTGACGTTTGTACTGTCCAGCGGCATGGCGGAAGTCGATGACGCGATCCGGCGCATCGTGCAAAGCCATGGGCCGTATCAGGTATTTTCGCCAGGAATGGCGGTGGAGTACGACGTGATAGAGGTGCGCCGGACGTGGCACTTTGATGTGGGTGTTCGGTTGAATTGATTGGATTCTGACCGTCGTCGGGTGATTTAGGATTTGCGGGTCTGGCGGGCACTCGGTTTGTTCTTTGCGGTTTGTAGAAATCATCTTCGGAATTTCCTCGCTGCTAATTCAGAAGCACTTCCCTGTTTTCAAAGAGGGATCGAAGGAGATTTGCGGTCGTCATTCCGCAAGCGCGACCCAAAATCCTCCTTTAAAAAGGAGGAAGTGCTTCGGCATCTTCTGCTTCGCTATTTGCGATGAAAAACTCTACATTCCTTGGACTCTTGGCCCGCCAAAAAATAAAAAAGCCGCAACAAAAATGTTGCAGCTTTTTGCGGGTGAGAACAAGTCTTACGCCTTGTCTTCGCCCTTGGTCTGCGTGGACACGTAGTCCAGTTTTTCCTTGATGCGCGCCGATTTGCCGGAACGATCGCGCAGGTAATAAAGTTTTGCGCGGCGCACGTCGCCTTTGCGTTTGACTTCGATCGAGGCAATGGTCGGCGCATGCGTCTGGAACGTACGCTCGACGCCTTCACCGGATGAAATTTTGCGGACGATGAACGATGAATTGAGGCCGCGATTGCGCTTCGCGATTACGACACCTTCGTAGGCCTGAACGCGTTTGCGCTCGCCTTCGATCACGTTCACGTTGACGATCACGGTATCTCCGGGGGAGAAATCGGGGATCTTCTTGGCGAGACGCGCCATTTCTTCTTTTTCCAGCGTTTGAATCAGATTCATGTTGTTTCCTTTCTGGTTTGCGGCTGAAGATTTTTCTTCACGCCTGTCGCGTAGAGCATTCCTTCACCCCACTATTGGGAATACGGATTGGTGCGCGCGTTTTGTTTGTGACTACTTCTTTACTGCTTTTTGCTCCTGCCTGATTTCGTCAAGCAGTTTCAAATCCTGTTTGTTCCATGTCTTGCCATCCAGCAATTCCGGCCGCCGCTTGAGCGATCGCGTCAATGCTTGTTTGCGCCGCCACGCTTCAATCTTTGCGTGGTCGCCACTCATCAATATGGGCGGCACCGCCACGTCATTCCAAATCTCCGGCCGCGTGTAATGCGGATGATCGAGCAAGCCATCGCGCGTAGGTGAAAACGAATCTTCCACCGCCGATCGACCATCACCTAACACGCCAGGCAACAACCGCACCATCGCATCAATCAACACCATCGCGGCCAATTCGCCGCCGGATAAAACGTAATCGCCGATCGATATTTCCAGGTCAACCCGCGATTGAATCAAGCGCTCGTCGATGCCTTCATATCGCCCGCACAAAAATACCAACCCATCATGCGCCACCAACTCGCGGATACCTTGATCCGTGATCGGTTTCGCTTGCGGCGTCAGGTAAATTACTTTCGATGCCGCCACATCTTTTTCAACCTGCCGCGTCAGCGCCGCATCGATCGCGGCATTGAGCGGCTCCGCCATCATCACCATTCCCGGCCCACCACCATAGGGGCGATCGTCAATGGTTTTGTAGGCGTTGGTCGCAAACTCGCGCGGGTTCCAGCATTTCAGTTCCCACGCGCCTTCATCCAGCCCGCGACGCGTGACGCCACAATCGGCGATCGCATCGAACATCTCAGGAAACAGCGTAATGACGTCGTATTGCTTCGCCACCACGTTGTTCACAAAAATTCTCCACTCCAATTGACCGTGATTTTTTTAGCGCCACGATCAACGTTCACAATCACTTCGTCGATGAAGGGAATCAGCGTTTCTTCGCTTCCCATCTTCACCACCAGCACATCATTGGCGCCGGTTTCCATCAACGTTTCTACTTTGCCCAGTTGCTCGCCTGCCGTATTCACCACATCGCAGCCAATCAGATCAAACCAGAATACTTCGCCATCAGCTGTTTTTTCGAGTGATTCGCGCGGTACACCAATCTCGCGTTTCACCAACTTTTCCGCTGCCGTGCGATCATCGCAACCTTTCAGCTTCGCGAAGACGCCTTTGACGTTGACCGTGAATTCCTCAAGCTCGAATTCTTCCCAGCCGCTCGGGCACTTCAGGAGCCACGACGCGAAAGCATCAAGGCTATCCGGCGACTGCGTAAATACCTGGAGTTTTAGCCAGCCTTTGATGCCGAACGGCGCGCCTACGCGCGCCATCACCACAATATCTTCGGCGTCTTTATCCGTCGGATTACTTGGCGGCTTTTTTGCCACGCTTGACCAGCTTCAAGACCGCGTCGGAAGCTTGCGCGCCTTTGGATTCCCAAAATGCGAGGCGGTCGCCCGCGATGCGGAAACCTTCTTCGCCTTCGCCGGCCAGCGGGTTGTAGAAACCGATGCGCTCGATAAAGCGGCCATCGCGTGCGTCGCGCGAATCGGCGACGACGACGTTATAGAAAGGACGATTTTTCGCGCCACCGCGCGCCATGCGAATAACTACCATGTGCTTCTCCTGTAATGGCCATGAGCCAATTGAACACTCCGTTGAGAACGGAGAACGGACCGGTTGAGAACCGGAAACCTCTTCGCCGCAAAGTACTCTACGCGCGGGAAAGCCTTCAATTATAAGCGTAAAGGGTTGTGGGGTGCAAGCGTTGCACCTGATGGGAATAGATCAATGGCCAGAGTCAGGAAATCGCGGCACAAGCACTGGCGCGGCTCACCGAGCAAAAGCAGCCGAAAAGCCGCGCCAGATATCGATCTATTTAATTTTGTCTCGCGTTAACGTGGAATTCCTCCGTCAGCCAAGCCGCTTCGCGAAAATCGTCAGCGTTTGCTGTTCATGGATGACTTGATCGAATCCGAGCCAACCAACCCGCTCGAAGGTGCCAATCGCCGAATGCGTGGCGGCGAATATCTTGCCGACGCCAATCGACTGCGCGTGCTTGCTCGCGAATTTGATCATCTCGCCCGCGATGCCTTGTCCTCGATGTGTCGCGCAAACATACAGTCCGCGCAGCCATGGCCCGGTGTCCGGGTAAGGTTCAAATGGCTCGTCGCGAATCGAGCAGACGCCGATTGGTTGCAATACGGCATCGAGTGCCACGACGGCGAAGGGAAGACTATCGCGCTGCGCTACGGCAAGAAAATCAGCTTCGATTTCAGAGAGAGGGGTCGATGTAAACCAATCTGACCACTCGTCTTTGTACCATTGCGCCAGCATGGGAATCGTTGCGCGCGCGTCGGCTAGCAGGTGAATATTGGTGGCATCAGTCACGATTGGTGCTACGCAATATATCGTTCAGCTGTGTGGCGATCGCGAACAATTTTTCGTCCTGTTGGCGCGCGCAAATCAATTGCAGGCCATTTGGCATGCGCGCATGGTTACGAAAAACAGGAATATTGATCGCCGGTAAATGCAAGGCAGTCACAAGGCGATTGAAGACCGGGTCGCCGGTCGATTCAAGTCCTTTCGGCGCGGCACCTTGTGCAGAGGGCATTAGCCACGCGTCAACGTCTGAAAACATGGCGTCGGTTTGCTCGCGGGTGATGTTGGTGCGCACGATGGCAGCTTGATATTGCGCGTCCGATATTGCGGCACCCTCATCCAGCATGGCCGCGAGTGGCGGGCTCAATTGATTTCGGTATTGCCGATGCTCTATCGCGTAGCAACGTGCATTTTCGGCCAATTGAATGATGCGCTGGTCCATTTGCGCCTCGTCGTAACGCTGAGGCAGGCGGATTTCCTGCACTTGCAGTCCGGCGGCGTTGAGGGTGGCGGCGGCATTGACGATCGCACCTTTCATTTCCGCGTCGGCATGATCCATCAAATTCGTGATAATCGCGATACGCAGCTTTCGACGATTACTGCGACCAACTGTGGCATCGTTTGAGATGTGGGAACCCGACATCGCCGCATACCATTTCATTGTGTCGTCAACAGTTCCGGCAAGCACGCCGACCGTGTCGAGCGTTTCCGATTGCACCTTTACGCCGGCGCGGGGAACGACTCCAAAGCTCGGTTTATAGCCGAATACGCCACAATATGCAGCGGGACGAATTACGGAACCTGCCGTCTGCGTGCCAAAAGCAAGCGGAACCATTCCGGCGGCGACAGCCGCCGCTGAGCCAGCCGATGACCCTCCCGGCGTGTAGTCAGGACTTACCGGATTGCGGGTTCGTGAGGGGATGAAGGTGGCCAGTTCGGTGGTGACGGTTTTACCGATGACAATTGCGCCAGCTGCCTTGGCCAATGCGACACAGTCTGCATCGTGCGTCGCCATTTGCATTGCATAGATCGGCGTCCCGCAGCGGGTCGGCATGCCGGCGACGTCGATGATGTCCTTCACACCGATCGCCATGCCGTGCAGTACGCCTTTGACCTGCATCTTGTCGAGTTCGCGCGCCCGCGCCAACGCACCCGCCGCATCAATGTGTACCCACGCGCCGATGGGTCCGTCGAGCGCCTCAATTCTTGCGAGACACTCGTGAATTCGCGCTTCGCACTCGCCCATTGTCAGGGGCAAGTAAGTGAACACAAAAGATGTATTGATGCGTTCATCAACGCATGCCCGGCATCATGCCTTTCATGCCCTTCATCATTTTCGCCATGCCGCCGCCTTTCATCATTTTCATCATTTTCTGCATTTGTTCGAACTGCGTCATGATGCGATTGACTTCTTGCACCGTGACGCCGGCACCCGTGGCGATACGGCGCTTGCGAGAAGCTTTGATCAATTCCGGTTTGCGGCGTTCGAGCGGCGTCATCGAATTGATGACGCCCTCGGTGCGACGCATCTGTTTTTCCTGAAGGTCGGGTGCGGTCTGCGCGGCCTGCGAGAGTTGTGCGGGAAGTTTATCCATCAACGCCGACATGCCGCCCATTTTGCGCATCTGCTGAAGCTGGCTCTTGAAATCGTCGAAGTCGAATCCCTTGCCCTTCTTGAATTTGTCGGCGAGACGTTTTGCCTCGTCCTGATCGACGTTTTTCTGCACGTCTTCAATGAGCGACAGCACGTCGCCCATGCCCAGAATGCGCGAGGCCATGCGCTCGGCGCGAAACACTTCCAGGCCATCCATCTTTTCCGACACGCCGGCGAACTTGATCGGCTTGCCGGTGATGTGGCGCACTGACAACGCCGCGCCGCCACGCGAATCGCCATCGAGCTTGGTCAAAATCACGCCAGTGAGCGGTAACGTTTCGTTGAACGCTTTCGCAACATTGACGGCGTCCTGGCCTTGCATCGCATCAACGGTGAACAGCGTTTCGATTGGCTCGACGGCGGCATGCACTGCCTTGATTTCGGCCATCATGGCCTCGTCGATCGCGAGACGACCGGCGGCATCGATGATCAAGATGTCGTGAAAGTGAGTTTTCGCCCATTGCTTGGCGGCAACCGCGATATCGACCGGCTTTTGTGTGATATCGCTCGCGAAAAAATCCACGCCAACTTGCGCGGCGAGCGCCTTCAATTGCTCGATCGCGGCGGGTCGATAGACGTCAATGCTGACGACGAGCACTTTTTTCTTGTGGCGTTCTTTTAGGAGTTTGGCGAGCTTGCCTGCACTGGTGGTTTTGCCTGCGCCCTGCAGGCCGGCGAGCAAAATAATTGCGGGCGGCGTGGTGTGAAGGTTGATCGGCAGTGTGTTGAGCTCAATGGCACGCGGTGAACTATCTTGTGCGCCAGCATCGGCCGAGCCCATTAGCGCAATCAATTCGCGGTGGACGACGCCGACAAACGCCTGTCCCGGCGTGAGGCTTTGCATGACATCGGCGCCGAGCGCCTTTTCTTTCACGCGCGCGATGAATTCTTTGATGACTGGCAGGCCGACATCCGCTTCCAGCAGCGCCATCCGTACTTCGCGTAATGCGTCGGCGATGTTGTCTTCGGTGAAACGCGATTGGCCGCGCAGGGACTTGACGATGCCGGCGAGGCGGTTGGTCAGATTATCGAGCATGTGTTTTCCAGAGACGGGAAGAGCAGGTTCGCGGTTGCAGAGATACGAGCGGCGCGAGACGAAAAAACCGGATGGTGTAAACTCGCCAGACTATATTTCGACCGAAAACCGCGTCATTCATGCCGAGTTCCAGCCTCAATTTTACCACCGCCGCCTTTTACGCCCTTGCAGCGCTGGCGGTCTGGTTGCCTGCGGCATCACCCAGCAACATGAATGCAGGCGCTGCGCCGGTCGGACGAATCGCGATGATGCGCGCAGCGTTTGTGGTGGGTCTGTTGAGCCACGGCGCAACGCTTGCCTACGCCTTGTTTGGCGGCGATGGTCTCAATATCGGTTTTTCGCACGCGATATCATTGATCATTTGGTTGGTCATGGGGGCGTATTTTTTCATCGGCTACGACAATCAATTGTTGCGCCTCGCTTCAATGTATCTGGCACCGATCGCATTGGCCGCAGTGCTGCTGCCGCTCGCGCTGCCGGCTCAGCGAATCGTGCATTACGGCGATTTCGCGTTCAAGCTGCATTTTGTGGTGGCAATTCTCGCTTACGCATTGTTCACTGTTGCGACCTTGCACGCGTTACTGATGCTGTTCCTCGAAAAACGCTTGCACACGGGCAACATGCCACCCGAATTGCAGGGCATGCCGCCGTTGCTTCGGATCGAAAAATTGCTGTTCCAATTGCTCGGTATTGCGTTTGTACTGCTGACTGCCACGCTTGCAAGCGGCGTGCTGTTTTCGGAAACCCTATTCGGCAAGGCGTTTCAACTGAGTTACAAGACAGTCTTCGGCGTATTTTCGTGGATTATTTTTGGCGGGCTCTTGTTCGGGCAATGGAAATTCGGCTGGCGCGGAAAGTTGGCGGTGCGCTGGACCCTGATCGGCTTTGTGTTGTTGTTGTTGTCATATGTCGGCAGCAAGTTTGTGCTCGAAATTATCTTGAAGCGCCCGTAGCTGCTGCAATCAATCAATGACTGACGATATTCCCTTAGGCTGGCTATTCGCAGCGCTTGGCGCGTTGTTGCTGTGTTCAGGTTTCTTTTCGATGTCTGAAACCTGCATGATGTCGCTGAACCGCTATCGGCTACGGCATCTGATCAAGCAGGGCTCGCGTGGCGCTCGTTACGCGGGTGCACTGCTCGCAAAAACCGAGGAGATGCTTTCCTTCATCCTCGCCGGCAATACTGTGCTAAACGCGGCCACGACAATTCTGGTCGCGGAAATTTGTCGGCGATTGTTTGGCGAGGGCGAATATGTGCTCGCCATCGCAACGACGGCAGCGTCGCTGTCAATCCTGATCTTCGCGGAAATTCTTCCCAAGGTATTCGGCGCGCGCTTTTCGGAGCGCATCGCACTGGTGGCGAGCTACGTGCTGTACGGCTTGGTGAATTTCATTGCGATCCGCGCGGTAATGTGGTTCATCAACTCCATCGTTAAGGGAATTTTGAAACTGATGCGCATTCGTCCCGCAGTCGAGGGCGTGCATCAATTATCGATGGAAGAAATGCGCACGCTGGTGTTGGAAGGTGGCCAATTCATTCCAAAAAAACACCAGAACATCATGGTCAATCTGTTCGACCTTGAAAGCATGACGGTTGACGACACCATGACGCCGCGCGCCTTGATCGAGGGCGTCGATATCACCGACAAAATCGACAACATCCGGGACAGCCTCGCCACTGCGCACCATACGCGCGTAGTGGTATTTGATGGCGATTTATCGAACGTGATTGGTCTGGTTCATGTGCGAAAAGTATTGAGTGCCTCGCGCAAAGAGCCGCTGGAGAAGGAAACGCTCAAGGAAATCATGCGCGAGCCTTACTTCATCCCGGAAGGAACGCCGTTGCTGCAACAATTGACGCTATTCCAGGAAAACCAGCGGCGGATGGCGTTGGTGGTTGACGAGTACGGTGAAATCCAGGGGCTGGTGACGTTGCAGGACATTCTGGAAGAGATCGTGGGCGAATTCACCAGTCAATCGCCAATGAATACCGGCCTCTATCGCCGTCAGGATGATGGCAGCGTTATCGTTGAAGGTTCGTGTCCGCTACGGGTGTTGAACCGAAAGTTGGGATTCAACTTCCCGCTGGATGGCCCCAAAACCATCAACGGCTTATTGCTTGAACATCTTGAGGATATTCCGGAAACGGGCGTTGCAATGAAGATCGCTGATTACCCGATCGAAATCCTGCAAGTACAGGACACCATGGTCAAGGCGGTTCGCCTTTTGCCGCCGAAACAGGCGGTCTAAGGCGCATCGGCGTCAGACCAAAATAGCCTAAGATTTTTTCCCGGCCGCCTTTGCAGGTGCCGTTGCGGCCGGAATTGCTACCGACGCTTTGATGAGCGTCTCCCATTCCGGCACTGGAATTCTCGCCACCGGCTCAGTGCCACCTTTGCCGTCCGGTTGATAAACGACGATTTCAGCTTCCTGAATGCCGCCCATGATGCGTTCTTCGACTCGCGGGCTGCCGTGAGTGTGCGATACCAGTAGCGTATTGGTCCCGGCGGCGGGCATTTCAGCCAGCCGTTTGAAACGCGCGACGTTGACGTCGAAACCGGCGCGTTGACCAATCTGGTGATTGATGTCTTCGGTTACCTCGATAGGGCCGAGGCCCATGAGGTGCCCCGTATCGCGAGTGCGGCAAAATTGTGCGGTCAAGATTTGCTCGACGGGAATCTTTAATGTCTTAAGAGCGTCGCCGACTTTTTTCGCCTGTTCCTTGCCAAGATCGGAAATGTTGCGCTGTATTGCGCAGTTTTCCCACCAGAAAGGCGTTTGCAGCAGGTTGCCGTCCTGGCCAACAGTGGATTGCGCGTGGCGCATGTAAAGGTTGAAGCCGCCGCGCCGCAAGGCTTGAACGAGTGCAATACCCTTGAGTTCTTTCTCTGGGGCGATCAATACCTGTGGGGCCGGAACGGCTACTGGCTGTGGAACCTGCGGATTCGCTGCCGGGCCTGCTTGATCGGCGACCATCTGTTTGCCGAGCCATTGCCATTGGCCTGGGGACAACGTCGTAATGAAGTGAAAACGACTGCCCGTGTCGACCTTGAAGATCGCGACATGCCCCTCAGGAAGATTATTTAACGCGGGATGGACCAAATTGGCGGGGAGTTGATGGCCAACAAGCACGCGGTTCACCTTTGTCGGAATGGGTGCTGCAAGCAACAGTTGGATGCCTTCGGCATAACGCATCAGTGTCTGCGGCTGTTGATCGGGCAATGCACTGGCGTCATTCAACGCAGGAGTGCGTCGCGCGGGCATCAGCCCAAAATGGGTTGCCGTGTCGAAGGCACGACAAAATTCGCTTGAGTGAATCTCAAAGATATTAATACGTTGTAACGTTATCGCTTCGGCGATGGCGCGTGCGCGCGGCAGCGCTTCAGGGCCAAGGCGCTGCGTGTGTACACAATCCCGCCACCACGGTGCGCCGGGGATGCGTTTATCCGTTGTCGTGGCTATCACCGCACCATGGCGCATGTAAAGCACGTAGCCGCCATTTCTCAA
>JAYTUX010000431.1:0-3961 GCA_043744315.1 Betaproteobacteria bacterium
AGGAAAGCCATGATAATCCGTGGCCTGACGCAGCAAGAAGCCGCAAAGCTGATGGGCGTCTCTCAACCCAAAGTCTCCGACATGATGCGCGGCAACTTCACCAACATGTCTGAGCGGAAACTAATGGATTGCCTGACACGGCTCGGGTACGACATTGAAATCAAAGTCCGGCCAGCGAACGCCGAGGTGGGGCATTTGATGCTGGCTGGGGCTTGAGACGTAACCGCAGTGGATCAATGACGCCACAACATTTTTCTTCCAAATGTGGTCTGCCCCCGACTTTCTTTGCTCAACACTTTTTGCGTTGTTTACCCAAATTGCTTTCTTAAGGAGATGGAGTCTTGGAACTGGTTTCTAAATTGCAAAGTTTCGATCATATCAACCGAAATACACGGTACTTGGAGGGCCTTGAGGTGCGTGAATCACTGCTTCAGGGACTTGGCGTCTTTACAACAGTGCCGATTGCTGCGGGTACAACAGTTATTGTTTGGGGCGGAACAGTGATGACCCAAGCAGACTTTGAACGTGGCGCCGGTCTCCGGCACAGCAACGTGGGCCTTGCCGAGGGAATCGTCTTGGCACAGTCCGTCGAAGATGGACTAGGCATGGACGACTACATGAACCATTCCTGCGATCCTAATCTGTGGCTAGACGACGAAGTTACGTTGGTGGCTCGACGAAACATTAAGGTAGGCGAAGAGTTAACAATCGACTATGCGGTAGAAGTGGGAGACCAGACCTACGTTATGAAAATCGCCTGCTCTTGCGGCAGCTTGAGCTGCCGAGGGAAGATCACAGGTCTCGATTGGCAATTCCCAAGTATTCAATCGCGCTATGCAGGTCACTTTTCGCCTTTCATCGGTCAGCGCATCAGCAATCTGAGGACTTTGGGAGCAATCTATGAAAAATAAGCGACAAGTACTAATTACTGGTGGTAGTCGTGGAATTGGGCGAGCGATTGCAAATGCCTGCGCTTCCGATGGACATGACATCGTTCTTGTGGCGCGCGCAATGGATCGAGTGAAGGCGACCGCAGAAGAATTGAGAAGGCGCTTCGGGGTCACTACGCACGGATTTGCATTTGATGCAGCGAACGTAGATGAATTGGAGGCGCTGCGGCGAGCGTGTGAAGAGGTTTCGTTCTTGCCTGACGTGCTCGTGCTAAACGCAGGAATTTTCATTGAGGGGAACCTGCTCGATGCGCCGGTTGAGGACTTCAGCGAAACGCTCAGGGTCAATTTTCTTGGCGCATTTCATGCGGTTCGAACATTTCGAAAGCATCTTGAGTCGAAGCCTTCGAAAATAATATTAATTGCATCCTCTGCAGCGCGCGAAGCATATCCGGTTGGCGCACTATATGGCGTTGCCAAATGGGCGCTTCGTGGACTAAGCGTGAATTTGCGCGAGGAGTTCAAGCAGTCAAATGTTTCAGTCAACACTATTTACCCTGGCGGCACCCTTACCGATCTTTGGGAGGGTGAAGAATTGCCCCCAAACCGCCTACTAGCCCCCGAAGACATAGGGATACTGGCAGCGGCGATTATCAGATTGAGCGATCAGGCTGTAGTTGAAGACCTAGTGGTTCGACCAATCCTAGGAGACATTCACGACTAAATCACATTTTTACGCTTGTTTCATCGGGCCGTCGCAAACAGCCGTTAAGCGTCAAATTATTTCGGCTTCACCATATCGTCCTCATGTCGGAGGTTTTTTGAAATGGCTTGGCATAGATCGTTCGGTTACGGAGACAAGGTAACTTTTGTCGAATCGAGTGCATATACCTCCCTAATCAATTCCTCCAGGCGCTGCTGGTATGCCATGCTTACCGCTACGTCATCTGCATACACAGGGCTGTAAACGTCGTAGTAAACAAACCGCAACCATGTTGCGAGTTCGTCTCTATGAATTCCCTTCTGATCGCTTATAGATTTCTGGACGACGGCTAACAAGCGCATGGCGTGCTCGTTTGTGAGCGGATTTTCATTTGGAACCTCCGGCTGCACATACTGGAAGTCAATCTCGAACGTACCAGATCGTTTAGTCTTTCCGAGGCGCTTGAAGCGCTTGATTTTGGCGCGCCGTCGCGCGGCTTCTTCGGGAGGAATCGAGGGCGCTCGTGGGCAATCCACCTCGAAGAGTACGACGTAGTTTTTCCCTAATTCGCGTTTGAGCAGCTTGCCAACCTTCGTGCACAAGGCCAAGGACGCATCAACTTCAGTAGTGTTTTTTTGTGAATCGATGCCTAGATAAGAGATAAACGCGAGTTTTTTTGATGCGGAATAAAACACTTGGCAGAACCCAAGAAGTTCGCCTTTTGAAACGCAATATAGCAAGCTGTGTTTTATTTCGCTGGACTTCTGGTCTTTAATGGCTCGCTCAATCTGCTCAATTTCTACACGAATTGAGACGTCGATTAGTTTTTCGTAAAGTGCGTGGAACAGTCGGAATGACCTGTCATCTATCGATTTTGCGCGGAGCACGTGCACGCGCTTGGATCGGTGTTCGGCTATCCACACGCTTCCCTTGAATGCGCCGAAGATGGACGCGCTTGCGGTGACAGCTCCGCCAACGAGTTCTGCAACAGAGGCTCCACTTATCCAAGTTGCAATCGCAGCGACAGTAATCATGGTCGGGCAGCTGTGTTTGACGAATGGCGTGAGAGAGCCGAGAGGACATTTCCTGCACACTCGTCCGGCGATTGAGCGGATGAGTCCACCTGAAGTGCGTAAGGTACGTCTGTGTGAACTCGATCAAATTGTGAGGCTGCCAGTCCTATTTCTCGATCCCCACGTGTCTTCTCGCGTTGTTCGACAATCACGATAGGACATCTCACACCAACGTACAGCAATTTGCTGCCAGCGAGTAGATTAAGTAGATGTTCTTTCCATTTTGGCTCTTGAAGTACGTGGTCAACCAGCACAACGTTGCCCGCGTCTATCATGGCTTTGATGCTCAACTGAAACCCGAGCACAAGGCGTTCGCATTCCGGTGTTATGCCATCGACGGCTTCACAATCAATATGTCGAAAGTCAATCATGGCCAAGAAATCGTCAATGCAAAGACGTACAAACGGGATGTCGCTTTGCCGAAGAATCGCGTTCGCTATAGTGGTCTTGCCGGAACTGGAAGTACCGTTCAACAGGATTCCATTCATGATGAGGAAATCATAGGGGACAGACCGCGATGACATCGGGATTCTAGAGGCATAAATTCAATAATGGAGCCTGTGATGCGGCGTCGACCTCGCGTGCTGCTGCCCAACGTCCCACTGCACATTGTCCAGCGCGGCAACAATCGGCAGGCGAGTAGGATAAGGGTTCAGGTTCAATTGTTTGCGAAAGCGGCGCATCGTGAAACATTCAGCTTTTCCGTAAAACGTCTACTGCATTAGGGCTCGGCCTCCAATTCGTCGAATCTCGACTATCTAAAAAATACGCAACCAGCCCCCGTGCATTGGTTATTCCAGCTGAAAGCTGATAGTCATTTCGTATACGAAGTTGCCGAGTTTCGACGCGCTACCCAACGGTTCTCGTCAGTTACAAAAACGGATTTTGGATCGTCAGTTTGCCGTGAACGATCCGTCCGTGTTGCATGTCTTCGCTGTAGAGCACGGTGCAGTTTGCGTTCAGTGCACTCGCAACAATTAACGAATCCCACATCGAGAAATTGTGATCGGTGATGAGTTGATGGCTTAGCTTAACGTCCGCGACAGATAGCTCCACCACTCGGCAGCGTTGCATTAAATAAGCCGCGACAGTCAGGGCGTCGCGCATGGGTCGTCGCAATTTCTTCGTCTGGACACTTACGACTTCATTGATCACCTGAACACTCAGCGTTGGGCCTTGCTCAATCAGGCGTTCGGCAATTGCGGACTTTGGGTCGGTGGCGTCAAGCGCATAAATCAACACGTTAGTGTCGACGAAGCAAAGCGCCTCAACGGTCATAAAGCGAATCGCGGTCA
>JAYTUX010000432.1:0-3950 GCA_043744315.1 Betaproteobacteria bacterium
TTGCCGCAGCTGCTGCGGTCACTGCCGACATCCGTTGGCGCCTTTCCTCCCGAACCACATACCATTCTTTCAACAATGTCTCTACAAGATCGATCAGTAATTTTGCTTCCTCGGGGTCCACATCAACGATGACGTTGATGTCCTTTTCCATGTGAGCCCCGATGTTTCCGAGTTTGCGCACTGCATCGATTGCATCCCAGGTCACAGGATCGACTTTGTCCTTAATCTGTTCAATCTCATCAATCAGCCGACCAGGCTTTACTTTCCAGAAATCACGAAGGATTCCCTGAAGACATCTGCGCGACAAGGTTGCCGCAGCCTTGGGACTTAAGTCCCGAATCAAGCACGCTTCTAAATAGTCGTCGCGGATACCTTGCGGAACGTAATCTGGAAAGTGTCTGGCAGCAGACGGAGGAATTAGAGGCCACTCTTGAAGCCTCCTTGTTAAGCGCTGGCCCCCCCCTGGTTTGGTTTCGCTCTCATAAAGCGCAACGTTCAAGGTGAATTTCTTGCACTTTTCATTTGGACACACGATGAACGAGCTATAGAGAGCTCGCCGGCCCTCAGCGTTTTCGATATAGAGAGCGTGCGTATTCGTCGTTATGCGCTCATCCGTGATCGTTACATCTCGCTCACAGTGAGGGCACGTCCAGTTGAAGTTCGCCATTGATCCCCCTAGAGAGCGCTAACGTACAAGCTGCGCGGCCCACCGAAGGCGGGTCCGAACGAGTGGATGGTTGGGCGTCAATTGCTACAACCTTTGGGCAGATCGATTTTTGAAATCAATTTTCGAAATTCCGGAGCATCCTTTGCATCGAGCGGTAATACAAACCGCTCCCCACCTCTGACATTTGATAGTTCTACTACTCGTTTGGCATCAACGTAAAGAGACAGCACTTGGTCTTCTCCACTCAAAAAGACTGCACGCCGTGAACATGCGCCAAATTTTCCAATCCACTCTTTCCATTCGCTTTGCCTAAGGAAATTGAGTTCATTGACTACGCCTTGAATTTGAGTGGTATCTTCGATTCGGGCCGACTTTTTTGAGAAACCGCTATAGATAACTATTGCAGTGACACTTTTCAGAGCAGGCCGTACACCAGAAATCGCCGCATTTGCGGATGCGACAAACAGATACGTGACAAATGTTGCAAAAAACACTTTGGAGACACGCAGGTTCATTTTGGCGACGTCCAACGTTTGAATTGTGCGGCGCCGGCAGGCGTCCGCACCAATGAATGGTTATGCCCCATCTTTCCGCTGCTTTTCGCCGTCGCTCCTAAAGGGATGGGGAATCGATTTTTCTGGTTCTTTCGCAGCATTCTTCAGGTAGTCCGTGACGCTCTTGCGAAGCTTCTCCGCCCATTCTGGTTCGCGAACCTGGTAGATGATGACGCGTAGATGTCGAAGATCGAAAGGAACATCTTCTACCTTTGCGGACGCAAAGACGACGGGCTTGTGTGCTGCATGCGCAAGGCCCAGTTCGTAGAAGACGTTTGCATTCTTATCTGTAAGATCCGCCAACAAGACCTTCGCCTTCGTAATTTGCTCCCAGATCTGTTCGACCACGCTTCCCGTAGTGAAAAGCTCGTCAGCACGAACAGGCTCAAACCCCGCCTCCTTTATCGCCGGGATGTAAATGTCTTGGTAGTAGCGGTCAAACCACTCACCAAAAGGCATCATCACGAAGCAGGTGTCTAGAAACTCCCGAACTCTAGGTTCCCGAGAAATCGTTCGTGTGGTGATGGGCGTTTCTACGGAAATCGCGGCCGGGGTTGCTTTGGCACCAGGCGCGACTTCGGTTGCTAGCGGGCGTGAGGCGTCGAACGCCCGAAGATATTTGATGTTTTCAAGGAATACTTCTGCGAACCGCTCGGCTCTGTCACGAGGAACGTTGAATTCGCGAGTAAGGGTATTCAAGAAAAACTCATCTTCCGGGATGCGCTTGCCTCCGTAGAAATCTTCGACCTTCTTGAAGTCCTCTACGCTACGAAAAGCGGCAAGTAAAGCCTGCTGCCGCTGATTTGTAGAGCCCGGCGCTACGATGTCCTGACCGAGCTTACCGAGTTGAATACTCGCATTAGCCCCGCTACCCTCAACAAGGCCATATTGGTTCGCGGACCGGAGTAGATCGAGAAAGCGCCAATCGTTCGACTGGCGAAATTCGACAGCTTGGGCAAGTTCCGGCGCACGCATCGGATTTCCAGCATTCTTTTCCTCAATCGCTTTTGGAATTCGGATTGCCTCTTCCAGCGTGTTCTTCGGGAACGTCCATGGCTTACCTTTTGTCGTGACTTCGGGCTTGCTCTTCGTAGCGTTACCCTTGCCCCTCTTCGGGCGCGCTGACGTTTCGGGTTTTTCTGTGGCCATGCTCATTCCTTTAAGGATGCGATGACGGTTGATGATGGGGCATAACGTAATGTATACCGCAAAACCTGCGGTTTAATCTGGCGACTGCCGGATAATCTGGTCACCATTACCTCCCGAGAGTAGCTTCTGGATTGACTTTCCAGAGAAGCTTCCGCTTTTCATGCAGCATTAAAAAAAACATGAAACCCGGCGGCTGCGATTCTGGTCCAGACGATGTTCTGTCGGTTGGAAGATACGCCTGCTTCAGCATAATGTTATTCGTTTGAATCAGAATGCACATCATCCATATTGATGAATGTTCGAATTCTCAATAGGGCATGCCTCTGAAACCGTTGGTGTGAGCTATTCTACGTGACATAAATCGCTGAAACCTTTGTCCACCAATGGTTTCAGGCCAATCGCTCTTTTAGATTCCGGCCAAGCGCCGGATCGCCTGCACCACCGCTTCAGCGCTCGCCTTGTTCTGCCCCGCGATGTCCAGCGCGCTGCCGTGCGCGACGGAGGAGAACAGCACCGGCGTGCCGATGGTGAGGCCCGCAGTGCGGTTGGGGGCCGAGAGCTTGGCTGCGATGTGGCCCTGGTCGTGCACCATGACGACGAAGGCGTCGTAACCGGGTTTGGCGAACATCGTGTCGGCGCCGAACGGGCCTTCGGCGGTGATGCCGGCTGCGCGCACTTTGGCCAACGCTGGTTCGATGATGGTGATTTCCTCATCGCCGAACATGCCTGCTTCGCCGGCGTGCGGGTTGAGGCCGGAGACGGCGATGCGCGGGTGTGCGATGCCGATGCGTTTCAACGTGTCGTTGGCGGCGCGAATCACGCGTTCGACGCGTTCCGGTGTGACCAGTTCGATGGCGCGCTTGAGGCCGACGTGCAGCGTGGTGTGGACGATGCGCGTCTCGACGCCGCCATTCTCGAAGCACAGCATGAGGAAGGCGTCGTCCAAAGGCGTGCCGGTGCAACGTGCGACGAAGGTAGGGTAGCCGTCGAACTCCACGCCAGCCTGCTTGATCGCGAGTTCGGTTTGCGGGGCGGCGACTACCGCATCGATGTGGCCGTCGAGAGCAGCCTGGATCGCACAGCCTGCTGAGTCGAGCGCGGCGCGGCCGTGTTGCGGGCGGATTTGGCCGAGTTCGAGTTTGTCGGTGGCGAAATGGCTGCGCGCGATCAGCGGTACGCGGCCTTCGCGCCATTGCACTTCACTCGCTGAAGCGAAAGTATCGATCGGCATGGGGATGCCGCAGAGTTTGGCGTGCAGGGTGAGGGCGGAGAAATCGCCCACCAGCACCGGCTGCGCGATGGCGCGCACGCGTGAATCGAGCGCGGTCTTGAGTGCGATCTCCGGGCCGATGCCGGCCGGGTCGCCCAGGGCGATGGCGACGCGTGGCAGCATGCTCACGCGCTCAACCACCCCTGCGCCGCATGGTGTGGCCACCGAATGCACCCGTCGCCGATGCGGAACTGATCAACGCGTCGCGATAGGCCTTGAGCACGGCATTCATCCGGGTTTGCCAGCCTGCGCCCTGGGCGCGGAACCAGCCAACCACATCCGAATCAACGCGCAACGCTATCTGCTCCTT
>JAYTUX010000433.1:0-3944 GCA_043744315.1 Betaproteobacteria bacterium
AACAGATCAGCACCCAGATCGTGCGGGCTACCCTTGGCTGGCGCGCCAAGCAGGCCGTCGAGGGCGATTTTCACCGCGTTGCTTTTGGTGATCTTTCGCTCGACGCAATATTCTGCGAGCTGCTGCTCGACTCTTGGGGGAAGTCGGACGGTAAGAGTCATGGTGATCGAGTAGTAATACGAATAAAATATAATTGTAATACACATAAGCAGACGCTGTCCGGCGCTGGCAGCGCGACAACTTAGCCGCAACCGCTGGATCGGCGATCAATCGTCAAGCCCAATTCCACCGAGTATCCGTGGGATGCACTTTTCGACACGCGCTTCGCGCGTTTCGCTCTTCTTGGCGCCGGCAAAATGAAACAAGTATGCCTTTCGCCTCCCCGGCGTCAATCCCTCGAAAGCCGCGTTCAACGAAGGAAGTTGATCCAGACGACGCTGAAATTCTTCGGCAACGGGATAATCGGAGACATGCTTCATGGCGACCTTCGCGCCAGATTTCTCGACCTCGATCGCCTGCAAGATGTAGGCTTTGAGCACAGGTTTGAGTTTCTTGATTGACTTGGCGTCAGTAAATCGGATGTGACGCGCCGCCTGAACATTTTTTGTTTGTTGAATCAGAATGTTCGCGGAATCGTTGAGCAAAGCACCCTTGAATAACAAGAATGCGCAGTAGTCCTTAAACGTGTGAATCAGGACGACGTTGTTTCCGTGTAGTGCGTAACAGGGGGAACCCCATTTCAGGACTTCGGCCAGCCCACAACCCAGCGGAATGGCTCTGAGCAGATTCACCTCTGGTTGCCATTTTTTCACCTTGTCGAAGTACCAGTCCACCTCAGGGTTCGCGTTCTTCATAGGCATCTTCCACTACTGTGATGACTGACAGGAATATTCTCGAAATGGATGTCGGCACGGCCGCCAATGCTGGCGGTGCGAATCAGACTTCGATCAACAGTTTGAACCCGCCGTAGATCAGGCGCTTGCCGTCAAATGGCGCGTTCTTCGGGTCCGCCATCTTGATAAAGCGCGGATCAGCCATCACTTTTTTCAACACGCTGTCGCGATGCTTGCGCGACTTGTAGACGATCCACGAGAACACCACAGTCTCGTCGGCCTTGAGTTTCACGCTCTGCGGGAAGGACGTGAGCTTGCCCGGCTTGACGTCGTCGGCCGCACACTCGATGTATTCCACCGCGCCATGTTCGCGCCACACGGTGCCAGCGGTGCGCGCCATGCGGCGATAAGCCGGCATGTTTTTCTTCGGCACAGGAATGACAAAGCCATCAACGTATTTGCTCATGAGATTTCTCCTTGGGTTTGCGGGGATGTTGCACTTAGCCAGGAATCACCGGCTCGACCAGAGTCACGAGCTGCGCGAGGGATTCCTGCCAGCCGAGGTAGCACATCTCGACCGGGATCACAGCCGGAATTCCTGTCTGCACAATGTCCACTTCAGTGCCGCAAGAGACCGGTCGCAAATTGATCGTGACCTCGATCTCACCCGGCAAATTCGGGTCGTCGAATTTGTCCGCATAGCGGATGCGCGTATGCGGCACCAGTTCACGATACTCGCCACCAAACGAATGGCCTTGGCCGGCAGAAAAATTGGTAAATGTCATGCGAAAGGTGCCGCCCACTTTCGCATCCATGTGATGCACCTTGCAGGTGAAGCCATAAGGCGGGAGCCATTTCGCCATCGCATCGGCATCAAGAAATGCGCGGTAGATGCGCTCGGGCGGAGCGCGCAGCACGCGATGAAGTTTTACGGTCCCGGTAGACATGGTGGTTCCTTTCAAGATTAGGCAGCGAAGGATTAGAACGAGCGCGGCGCTGTCACCGCCAATTCGCGCACCGGCCGTACTTCAATGCTGCCGTTGTGGGCCGGTGGAATTTTGGCGGCGACTTGCACCGCTTCGTTCAAGTCCTTCGCATCGATCAGGTAGAAGCCGGCCAACTGCTCCTTGGTCTCGGCAAACGGGCCATCGGTCATCGTCACCTGGCCGTTGCGCACCCGCACCGTGGTGGCGGTCTCGACCGGATGCAGCGGCTCGGCTGCGAGCAGGCGCCCGCTGTTGTGCAGCCCTTCCGCGAAATCGAAGCATTTGTTGTCGGGGCAGGCGTTCCAGTTTTCTTTTGAGAGATAGACGAGGCAGAGATATTTCATGATGGGCTCCGGGTGCAAAGCAATGCAGGTTGCATGAAAGATAGTCGAACGGACAACGGGGAAATCGACCTTGGCCGCAACACTATTTTGTTCGCGACCTCACATCGGCAGCAGCACGCCGTTGACGATCCACGACGTACCAAATTTATCCACCAGCATGCCCCAGGTCTTGGCCCAAAACGCCGGCTGCATCGGCATCGTGATGGTGCCGCCCTCGGACAAGGCTTTGAAGGCACGCTCGGCTTCCGGGATGGTGTCGTAGTTGAGGGCCAGTGAAACGCCTTTGATGCCTTCGTAGGGCATATGGGTCGGGCAATCGCCCGCCATCAGGATGCCGCCGCCGGGGAGCGCCAGACGCGCATGCAGGATGCGGTCGTGTGTTTCCGGCGGACACATCGACGCCATCGGCGAGGCGCCGTTGCTCATCAGAATTTCCAGTTTTGATTCGAGGGCGCGTTCGTAGAAGCGCATTGCCTCGGCACAAGTACCGTTGAAGGCGAGGTAGGCGGTGGGGTGGGGCATGGTGGTTCCTTTCAGGATTTTCCGAAAACTACATGGGTGGCATGTTGGGTTGCGGCGTGTTCGATGCATTGGTATCCGAGGGCGCGCATGTCGATGCCGGCCAGCAGGGGTTCGCCCGAGCCGAGCAACACCGGCGAAAAGGCGATGTGCATTTCATCGATCAAGCGTTCGCGCAGGAACTGGCGGATCGTCGCCGCGCCGCCGCCGATGCGCACATCCTTGTCGCCAGCGGCTTGCCGCGCGCGTGCCAGCGCGTGATGCATGCCTTGGGTGACAAAGTGAAACACGGTGCCGCCTTCCATCGTGATCGACGGGCGCGCGTGATGGGTGAGCACAAACACCGGCACGTGATACGGCGGGTTGTCGCCCCACCAGCCTTTCCAGCTCTCGTCCCACGGCCCGCGGGTTGGGCTGAACATGTTCCGCCCCAGAATCCAGGCACCGAGATTGTTGAAGCCGCGCGCGGCAAAGTCATCGTCCACGCCGGTCTCGCCACCGTCAGTGCCGAACACCATCTTCTGGAGGGTGCGGGTGGTAAATGCCCATTTGTGCAGATCCATCCCGCCCACACCCAGCGGGTTTTGCAGGTCCTGGTTTGGGCCGGCGCCAAAGCCGTCTATCGACATGGAGAAGCTTGCGACACGCAACTTGGTCATCTTTGTTTCCCTTCAATCGTGGTGTGGGTTACTGCGACGGCATCTCACCCGGCACCATCACCATCCAGCCTACGCCGAAGCGGTCGGTGAGCGTGCCGAAACAAGGCGACCAGAAGGTTTTGCCGAGCGGCATTTGCACCGAGCCGCCGGCCGAGAGCGCGCCGAACACGCGCTGCGCTTCGGCTTCGTCCTTCACGCTCGCCGCCAGCGAGAAGCCGCTGAATTTTGCTTTGTCGTCGCAACCGTCTGACGCCATGATGGTGGACTCGCCGACGCGGAACGCGGCGTGCATGACTTTTTTCTCGAAGCCCGGCTGCAGCACGCCGAGCGGCATCGGCTCCGGGCTTTCGGAGAAGCGCATCAGCATGTCGACCTCGATGCCAAGGGCTGTGCGGTATAGCTCAAGCGCTTCGTCGCAACGGCCGGCGAAGAAGAGATAGGGTTGGACGATGGTGTTTTGCATGATGGCTCCTGAGGATGGATTGGGGTGATGCTTTACTGCTGCCGATGTTGCATTTGTTCTCTGTATTCGAACAGGAGGTCCCTGAATCGACAGGGCAGAAAAGTTATTTATTCATTGCCAATCCTGGCCGTGCGTCAAAT
>JAYTUX010000434.1:0-3937 GCA_043744315.1 Betaproteobacteria bacterium
GCGATCGACTACATGAAGGAGGCATCAAAACGCGCGCTGCCGCCGACGGTGCAAAATGACTTATCCGGCCAATCGCGCGAATTTCGCGACTCATCCGGCAGCATTTATCTCACCTTTGTGTTGGCGCTAGCATTCATCTATCTGGTGTTGTCCGCACAGTTCGAGAGCTTCGTCGATCCCTTCGTCATCATGCTGACGGTGCCGCTCTCCATGACCGGTGCGTTGCTCGCATTGTGGCTGACAGGCGGCACACTGAATGTTTATAGTCAGATCGGGCTCATCACGCTGGTTGGCCTCATCACCAAACATGGCATTTTGATTGTCGAATTCGCCAATCAGTTACAGGAACGCGGTATGGCCTTGCGGGAAGCGATTATCGAGTCCGCGACATTGCGATTGCGCCCAATCCTGATGACGACTGGCGCGATGGTGCTCGGTGCGGTACCACTAGCACTGGCGCGCGGTGCGGGTTCGGAATCGCGTCAGGTGATCGGGTGGGTGATTGTCGGCGGAATGTCGCTCGGCACAATACTTACGCTATTCGTGGTGCCGACTTTCTACAGCATCTTTGCGCGCAATCATCAGCACGCACGGGATGCGCATGAAGACCTCGAAGCGGTTGCGCGTGCCGCGACAGCAACTGGGGATTGACGGCATTTGCTTAACTAACTCTATAGCCAGCGCGGCTTTCGGGGCATTTTAGCCACGAGAAGCCCGCCGATGCTAGAGTTCTTGTCGCAATGCGCTAGAACCGGCTGACATCTGGGCTGCGATAAAAACTCAGTACTTTCGGCACATACGCCATCGTTTCGGGATAGGGCGGAATGCGGTTGCCGGCACGAATCACCGCGTTTTCACCCGCGTTGTAACCGGCGATCGCGAGTTCCATGTTGCCATTGAACATCTTCAGCAGGTCGCGCAGATAGCGCGTTCCGCCCTGAATGTTTTGACCCGGATCGTAGCTATCCTGCACGCCATAGCGTTGCGCGGTCGCAGGAATGAGTTGCATCAACCCGACCGCACCTTTTGAGGATACGGCGTTCGCGTTGTATCCGGATTCGGCGCGGATGACGGCGTGAACCAGCTTGGGGTCCAGCCCATACGCGCGCGCAGCATCGTTGATCAGCGGTACCAGACGCGATATATCCACTGCGGTGGGGCCGCTTGCCGACCATGCGTTGGGGCGATATTGGCCAGCCACTGGAATGCGGTAAACGAGCTTATAACGACGATCGAGGTGCGGCATGTTCGAAAAATGCGTAATGCCGTTTTCGTCTTTGAACGAGTAAATATTTGCCGCTGCGTCATGCGCGTAGAAAATCGTCGCGAAAAACCCGCTGACAAGTACGCAAGCGAGCATGCCTGCCATGGCGCGCGGCGCATTAGCAAATTGATCGGAACCGCGCAGACCAATTTCAGCGATTTTTGTTTCAACCGACATTTATTCGGGGTCTCACTTTAAGAACAATTGAAAACTCTTTGAATTTTATAACCATTTTTCGCACTTTGTCGATGAATTCACCCCTGTTCGACCTTTTTAACCTGCCATCGTTCCTGTAATCTACGCGGATGGATCGCACCAAAACAAATGCATTCGCGTCAATGCTCGCGACTTTACGAAAAATCGAGCTGCCTTGGTTCATTTTGGTCGCGCTACTGATTTCCACCCTGGTCACGGCGTTTCAGAATGCCCGGCAGATCCGCGCCGATGCGGATGCGCGTTTCGAGGAAATGGCCAATGCCGAAAAGCGCGCAATTCTTCGCCATTTTCGCGATATCGAAGACCTCATGCAGGGCACGCTTGCGTTCATGGCCGCCCACCCTGTCACCCAGCAAAGTGATTGGGATACGTACTTTGAGGCACGCATGCGAACGACCGAACGATTCACCGGGCTGGTCGGCATGCAGATTTCGTCTCCTGGCAAAGTCGGCGCGTCTCCAGAGATAACGCTGACTAAGAGAATTCTGCGCGACGAATCCGAGCAAAAATCCTCCAATTGGAAGGACATTCCTGAGATCGCAACGGCGATTGATGTCGCCGACAAAGGCAGGCAAACGGTGATTTCACAGCCGACTAAAGCAATCGATGAATTTCAAACTGTCCCTTCGCCGATTGCCATGGTCATGATCTCCGATACCGCCGTTCCGGCCAAGTCACATCTGATCGGCATTATCGATCTCCGCCTGATGATGTCGAAAATAGACTCCGGCACGCCAAATCCCGTCGCCATTGAGCTCTTCGATGGCGAGCGACGTGTCTATGCGCCCGCTAATCTTGTGGTGAGCAGCTCCGCCCCAGAAATGTCGACTGATGTGCCGATTGATTTTGGTGGTCGCCAATTTCGTCTGCGCGTGACCTCCACTCCAGCACTCGAAGGCAAGCTTCGCAACAATACCCCGCGCACCATTCTCCTGATCGGCGTCCTCGGCACGGTGCTGCTCGGCGGACTCATTTGGTTGCTGACGAGGCTGCGCGAACAGGCTGAGTCACTGGCCGCGAACATGACCAAGAAACTGCAGGATCAAACCACATTCACTGAGAATCTGATTGAATTCAATCCGAGCCCAATTTTCCGCAAGGACGCCGAAGGCCGCATGGTGTCGGTAAACCGCGCTTGGGAGCACTTGTCTGGTCGCAAGCGCGAAGATATCCTCGGCAAGACATACCGCGATTTTCAACATGCTGATTTCGCCGAGCAACATGAAAACCTCGACCGCAAATTGCTCGCTTCCGAAACCGGCTATGAAATGGCCGAAGCATTCATTACCAATGCCGATGGTAAAAAATTTGAAACCATCATCGCCAAGCAGGTATTGAAAAACTCCGATGGGCGCGTCGAAGGCCTAATCGGCACCATTACCGATGTGACGCCAATCAAGCGCCTCGAACACGAACTCGCCCAGCAGCGCGAACAACTGAATCTGGTCATTCGTTCATCGCAACAAGGCATCTGGGATCTCGATTTGACGCCCGGTGGTGCGCGCTATTACTCGCCGCGTTTTTGGGAAATACTCGGCTATGCCGCGAATGAGGTTCCGGCAAATTTCAATCCAGAAACTATCATTCACCCCGATGACCATGCCGGCTTTCGCGCCGAGATGCTATGTCACTTCAAGGGTGAAACGCCGCTATTCGATCTGGAATCACGGGTGCGCTCAAAATACGGCAATTATCTCTGGGTGCGTACCCGCGCCATTGCGCAACGCGATGTCAATAAACGTGCGGTGCGTTTTGTCGGATCCATTGCGGATGTGACCGACCGCAAACAGGCAGAAATCGAATTGGTCGAAGCCAATGTAAGGGTGATGCAGGCGGCGCGCGCCAAAGAAGCGTTTCTCGCGACTATGAGTCACGAAATCCGCACACCGCTCAACGGTGTGCTCGGCATGACCAATCTGCTAGCCGAAACCGACCTCAACGACGAGCAGCGCGATCATTTGCGCCTGATCCACGCCTCCGGCGACACGCTGTTGCGGCTGATCGACGATGTGCTGGATTTTTCAAAGATCGAATCCGGCCACATGACGCTGGAATCGGTGCCGGTGGAAGTGGTGATGGTCGCCGAGGAAGCGATCGAATTGGTCGCCGACAAAGCGCGCGCGAAAGATCTGGCGTTGCTGTTCGACATGGACGAAAACGTTCCGTTTTATATTCTCGGCGACGCAACACGCCTGCGGCAGATTTTCCTGAATTTGCTGGCAAATGCGATCAAATTTACCGCTAGTGGCGAGATAAATTTGCTCATGACGGCACGCAAAAAGGGCGATAGCACGATCGTGCTCGAAGGCCGTGTCCGCGATACCGGGATTGGCATCCCGGCCGATCGCGCCGACAAATTATTTCAACCGTTTACGCAAGTCGATGCCTCGACCACGCGCAAATACGGCGGCACCGGCCTCGGACTCGCAATTTGCAAACGACTCACCACTTTGATGG
>JAYTUX010000435.1:0-3931 GCA_043744315.1 Betaproteobacteria bacterium
GTCTTGCCGGCGTGCTGGAGCTTGGCGGCGGTGTGTTGATTGTGTTGGGACTCTTCACCCGACCCGTCGCATTCATTTTGTCCGGCATGATGGCGGTCGCGTATTTCATGGCGCATGCGCCAGCAGGCTTTTCGCCGATACTCAATAAAGGGGAGCTGGCCGTGATGTATTGCTTTGTGTTTTTGTATTTTTCTGTTGCCGGTGGCGGAAGCTATAGTATCGACGCGATACTTCGCAAAGCCTGACCCAACCCAGCTACCTCGGCAGTTGTTGACTTCGCGGTTCCGGCGCCGCCGAAGAATATCTATTTCTTGCGCAACAGCCGATGCTCAATCTCGCCCACAATGCCGCGCCGAAACACCAGCACGCACACGACGAACGTCACACCCATGATCACCGTCACCCACGAGCCGAAGCCCGAGAGATAGTTCTGCATCGTGATGATGGTGGTGGCACCGACCACCGGGCCGAGGATCGTGCCCATGCCGCCCAGCAAGGTCATCAGCACCACTTCACCGGACATCTGCCAGCCGACATCGGTGAGCGTCGCGATGCCGAGTGCTAACGCTTTGGTGGCCCCCGCAAGACCGGCGAGGGTCGCGGACAAGACGAAGGCCATCAGCTTGTATTTGTCGACGTCGTAGCCGAGCGAGAGCGCGCGCGGTTCGTTTTCGCGGATCGATTTCATCACTTGCCCGAACGGCGAATGGATGATCCGGTTGATGAGCCAAAAAGCGCCGACGAATATCGCCAGCACAAAAAAATACATGGCGATGTCGTTCTTGAGATTGATCACACCCAGCAGGTTGCCACGCGGAATGCTCTGGATGCCGTCTTCCGCATAAGTAAACGGTGCCTGCACGCAGAAAAAATAAATCATCTGCGACAACGCCAGCGTGACCATCGCAAAATAAATACCCTGACGGCGTACCGCCAGCCAACCCACCACATAGCCGATCACTGCCGTGGTCGCAGTGCCAAATAAAATCGCCAGCTCTGGCGACCAGCCCCACACCTTGGCGGCATGCCCGGCAACGTAGGCGGCGAAACCAAAAAACATCGCGTGGCCAAATGACAGTAAACCGGTGAAGCCGATCAGCAAATTGAATGCGCAGGCGAACAACGCAAAACACAAACAAGACATCAGAAAAATCGGATAGCCGATGAACGGCGCCACCATCGCGGCGGCCAGTAGCACGAGATACAGTTTTGCGGTCTTGGTCACGCTTACTTCTCCCTGCCGAAGAGGCCCGCCGGGCGAATCAGCAACACGATAACCATGATGATGAACACCACCGTGCTGGACGCTTCCGGATAAAACACCTTGGTGAGGCCTTCGATCAAGCCCAATGCCAAGCCGGTGATGATGGATCCCAGGATCGAACCCATGCCACCGATCACCACCACCGCGAACACCACGATGATGAGGTTGGAACCCATCAATGGACTTACCTGATAAACCGGTGCCGCCAGCACGCCCGCCAGGCCCGCCAGCGCGACGCCGCCCGCGTACGTGAGCGTCATCATCAGCGGCACATTGATGCCGAAGGCTTGCACCAGTTTCGGATTCTCGGTACCGGCGCGCAGGTAGGCACCGAGCCGCGTCCGCTCGATCACGTACCAGGTCGCGAAACAGGTGATGAGCGATGCAACCACCACCCATGCACGATATTTGGGCAAAAACATGAATCCCAGATCAAACACGCCCTTGAACACTTCGGGCAAATCGTAAGGCAGGCCGGATGATCCATAGACCTCACGGAACAAGCCTTCAATAATCAGGGCCAGACCAAAGGTCAGCAGCAGCCCATACAAATGATCCAGCTGATACAGCCAGCGCAACATGGTCTTTTCGATGATGATGCCGATGATGCCGACACCGAGCGGCACCAGAATCAATGACCACCAGTAATTGACGCCAGCATATTGCAGCAGCATCCAGGAAAAAAATGCGCCTACCATGTAGAGCGCGCCGTGGGCGAAATTGACCACGTTCAGCATGCCGAAAATCACCGCGAGCCCCAGCGACAGCATCGCGTAAAACGCGCCGTTGACCAACCCGATCATGAGTTGGCCCATCAGGGCTTGTGTGGGTACGCCAAAAATTTCGGTCATTGGTTTAGTGTTTTTCTGCTATTTCGTAGCCACCGCAAATCCCCCTCAATCCCCCTTTTTCAAAGGGGGAAGTGCCATGTGAGAGGACTTCCCGTGATCGTGGAATCTGGGGGATTTTCGGTGTCTACATCAAAAACGCGATTCTCTCGTCAGCCTTTTTTCATGAACTGCGGGCACTGCGATTTTTCGAGCGACTGGAACGCGTCTTCGCCTTTGACGGTGCCCTTCAGTTTGTAGTAATCCCACGGTGCTTTCGATTCGGCCGGCGTTTTGACTTGATACAAATACATGTCGTGAATCATGCGGCCATCTTCGCGAATCTTGCCGCCCTTGGCGAACATGTCGTTGATGGGCGCCTCACGCATTTTTGCCATCACGGCCGCGGTGTCGTCCGTGCCCGCCGCTTTGACGGCATTCAGATAGTGCAAGGTGGCGGAATAGACGCTGGCCTGATTGGAATTCGGCTTTTTCTTCATGCGATCTTCGAATTTCTTTGCCCAAGCGCGCGTCTCCGCGTTCGTATCCCAATACCAACCTTCGGTGAGATACAGCCCCTGCGCGGTGCCGAGACCGACGGCATGCACGTCGGTGATCAGCATCAGTAACGCAGCCAGATTTTGTTTCTTCGTCAAGCCAAACTCTGCAGCTGCCTTGATGCTGCTGACGGTATCGCCGCCGGCATTGGCCAAGCCGACGATCTTTGCGCCGGAGGATTGTGCTTGCAGCAGGAACGAAGAAAAATCACCGGTCGAGAGTGGATGACGAACCGCACCCATTACTTTGCCGCCGGCTGCTTTCACCACGTCGCCGGTATCTTTTTCCAGCGAGTGACCGAACGCATAATCGGCAGTCAGGAAGAACCAGCTATCGCCACCATCTTTGACGATCGCTTTACCAACCACGTTGCCGAGTGCGATGGTGTCCATCAGGTAATGAATGGATGTTGCCGGCGCGCAGGAATCATTGGTCAGCCGTGCACTGGCGGCACCATTGACGATGGTGATCTTGTTTTTTTCCTTGCCGAGCGCGGTGACCGCCAATGCGACGCCGGAATTTAGATTTTCCACCGTCATATCGACCTTGTCGCGATCAAACCACTGCAACGTAACGTTTTTGGCGATGTCAGGTTTGTTCTGGTGATCCGCGCTCAATACCTCGATCGGCTTGCCGAACATCTTGCCGCCGAAATCCTCGACCGCCATTTTTGCGGCCATTACTGCACCGGGACCGCCGTAATCGGCATAGACGCCGGACATGTCGGTCAATACACCGATCTTGACCACATCATCGGATAATTTTCCCTGCGCGGATACGACACCCGCGCCTAACATGCATGCTGCCGACACCAGTGTTGCCAAAATTTTGCGTTTCATTTGCACTACCTCCTCGTGATGATCAAAACGGTCGCGATGACCGCAAGACATTGTTACCAAAAAAATCACACACCCAAATATTCGTGCAGCATGTCGGTCTTGGCGGCCAACTCATTTTTTTCGACCACTGCCGCAATCTTGCCGTGTTCCATAACATAGTGCCGATCCGCGAGCGGTGCCGCGAAACGGAAATTCTGCTCGACCATGATGATGGTCAGGCCTTTCGATTTCAACTCGCGAATGACGCGCCCCAGCGTCTGCACGATTACCGGCGCCAGGCCTTCGGTGATTTCATCAAGCAACAGAATTTTCGCACCGGTGCGCAGTATGCGCGCCATCGCCAGCATTTGCTGCTCGCCACCGGACAAACGCGTACCTTGACTGTTGCGCCGCTCTTTCAGATTCGGGAACATCGCATAAATTTCATCGACCGACATGCCGCC
>JAYTUX010000436.1:0-13991 GCA_043744315.1 Betaproteobacteria bacterium
ACCATTGGCGACTTGATACATGGTGCCATTGAAGAGCGAGCCATCCAGCGCCACCGGGCCGGGCGAGACGATCCAGGTGGCGTGGCCGGTATCGTCGTACAGATAGCCGGACATGAACAGATTGTTACCTCGGACTTCGATGCCGAAGCCGCGGCCATCCTCGGCCGGGTTCCACCACCAGCCGGTTTGCGGGGCTTGCGGTTGGCAGCTCTGGGTGCCGGGAATGGAAACAACACTTTTATTGGTGCCGCCGTTGATCATTGTCGTTGAATTGGTGCCGTAGCCGACGTAGAACACGGAGCCGGAGAGCAGTGCCGTCGATACACCGTTGAGCACGCTCACCGAGGCGCCCTGACTACTGAGCACGCCGCTAAGGTACGCCTGCAAGGTCCCTGCCGTGACGGCCGTCAATTGGCCCGACGCATTGAGTTGCGCAAGGACGCACGGCAGCGGCGCCGTGGTCGATGATGTCTCGCCGCCACTTCGCGTCAACGGCCCCTTGTGGCTCTTGATCGCGTCAGCAGTCACATTCTTCACCATCGATGAAGGCGCCAAGGCAAACACATAAACACTTCCCGAACTGCCGACATCGGCCGCGCGATATTTGATGTTGGCGGTGAGATCATTCGCGGCGCTGGACACGACCGCGAGAAACACGGGAATTTTTTCCGCAGGAATGGTCTTGGCAATCGCCGGATTCAAATCGAGAAACCAATTGTTGCCAGCGACGCTGCCGGCACCGTCTTCGCGCAACACCACCACCGGCACCGATCGATCGGCGAGTGTGCCATCGCCCAATTGCCCGAAATTGCTCCGCCCCCAGGACCACACCGTGCCGTCGCTTTTGAGGGCGAGCGAGTGCGACGACGCGGATATGGCGACGATGCCCGTGATGCCATTTATTGGGACGGGAATCAGCCGGTCTGCGGTCGTGCCATCTCCGAGCTGGTAGTTGTAGTTCGCACCCCATGCCCAGACGGTTCCGTCGGCCTTTAACGCAAGGGTATGCACATTGCCAGCCGAAATCGCCGTCACACCGCTTATTCCGGCGACTTGCACAGGTCGCAGTCGATCGATGAGCGTCCCGTCGCCAAGCTGGCCGGAGTAATTGGCACCCCAGGCCCAGACGGTGCCGTCAGTCTTCAAGGCAACCGTGTGATCGCTGCCGGCGGAGATAGCGCGCACGCCGGTCAATCCACTCACCGGCGCGGGGGCCAATCGACCCGCGTAGCCCACGGTTCGGGTCCCATCGCCAAGTTGCCCTGAATCGTTATGCCCCCAAGCCCAGACGGTGCCGTCGCTTCTGAGCACCACAGAATGCGTGGCGCCCGCTGATATCGCAATCGCGCCGGTCAATCCGCGCACCGTTGCGGGAATCTTTTCATCCGCGCTGCCGCGATCCCCCAATTGGCTCGAGAAGTTGTCGCCCCACGAGAGAACGCTGCCGTCGTTCTTGCGCGCCAGCGTGAACAGCCCGCCCGCAGAAATCTCGACCACCCCGCTCGCAGCAGTCAGACCACTTACCGCAACTGGCGTTGACCGATTGACGTACGCAGTGCCATCGCCAATTTGTCCTGCGCGGTTGTCGCCCCACGCGACCACACTGCCATCGGTTTTCAGCGCGACCGTGTGAGCGAGGCCGGCAGAAATATTGCTGATGCCGCTCAATGCGACCGTTGCCGGCGTCGAGCGAATCAGGCGCGTTGCATTGCCGAGTTGACCGCTGGCGTTGTCGCCCCACGCCAGCACGCTGCCATCAGTCTTCAACGCAACCGTGTGCAAATCACCAACCGCCACCTCACGGATATTGGCAATGCCGTTCACCGCTGCCGGCGCATTGCGTTTTTGATCAGTGCCGTCGCCCAGTTGGCCGTAGTCGTTGTTTCCCCAGGCGATAATGGTGCCGCCAGCAGTGAGCGCAACGTTGTGCAAGAAACCGGCGGCGATGCGGTTCACACCCGTGAGGCCGCTCAACGACACCGGCGCCAGGCGATTGTCATAGGTATCGTCCCCGAGTTCCGCGTAGCCGTTGCTTCCCCAACCCCAAACGCTGCCATCACTCTTTATCGCATAGGAGTGGCCGATTCCTGCCGCAATCTGGCTTACCCCCGTCAACCCCGTCACCTGCACGGGCGACAGTCGATCCAAGGACGAACCATCGCCCACCGGTGACGCACCCCAAGCCCACACCGTGCCGTCAGTCTTCCGCGCAAGGCTGTGTTCGCTGCCAGCAGCAATTTCCGCGACACCACTCAGGCCATTGACCGGCAGCACGGCAGCCCTGCCGGTGAACAATGCCGTGGTGGTGCCATCGCCGAGCTGGCCATGATCATTGTTGCCCCATGCCAATACGCTGCCGTCCGATTTTCGCGCCAGCACGTGCGCCTGTCCAAGTGCGAGATCGGTCACGTTGACGAGTGCGCTGATGCGCACCGGCGTCAAGCGATTGTCAACGCCGCCATCGCCCAATTGGCTCGAGCCGTTGGCACCCCAGGCCCAGTAGCTGCCATCGCGTTTGCGCGCAAAGTTGTACGATCCGCGCGCCCATATTTTTTCGACATCCGTCAAACCCATTACAGCGGCGGGGCTGGAGCGATTGGTAATGGAGCCGTCGCCGAGCTGGCCGTCCGTGTTGTCGCCCCACGCGAGAACCGTGCCGTCAGCTTTCAATGCGATCACGTGCGAGAAACCTGAGGCGATGGCGATGATGCCGGTGGCACCCGCGACCACGCTCGGCGTGGCCGATGCCAGCGAACGCCCGACGCCAAGCTGACCCGACGCGTCATTGCCCCAGTTGCGAATGGTGCCATCGGCGTTGAGCGCAACACTGTGGCTGCTACCGGCACTAATGGCTGGTGTGGCCGCAACGGCCCAGGGCGAAAAATCAACCAGTGAAACCGAAAGAGCGAATGCGCACAAGAGCCTGAGCGTTCGTGTTTTCAGATTCGCCTCCCTCGTGTCGGCCACGCCAAACCTCCCAAATTCCTCAATGGAAATAGTCTACTCCCGGAGCGCGATTCATAAAATAATTACAACAGCCTTCGGTGTTTTCAGTACCCCGGCAGTGACACGGACACGGGTTGGCAACTATCGTTTCGCATTGAACTGCCGTGGAAGGGCTCGCCATGAGAAAATCGCGCCTATGATTTGCCGTGCGCAACTTCGCGCAAAACTACATAACTCCAGCACTGGCGCGCCCTTACAAGGCATTTCGGCCTGAACACCGCGCCGACACTAGCGTTTCACTCAAGGGCAATACAAGATAGTCCATGAATATCTCCACCACCCCAGAAATCATCGAAGACATCCGCCAAGGCAAGATCGTGGTGCTGGTCGATGCCGAAGACCGCGAGAACGAAGGTGATCTGATCTTCGCGGCCGATCACGTCACACCGGAGAAGATCAATTTTCTGGCCACCCACGGCCGCGGTCTGATCTGCATGCCGGTGACCACGGAGCACGCGCAACAATTACGCCTGACACCGATGGCGGAAAAAAATCTCACGGTTCACGGCACCAATTTCACCGTTGCCATCGAAGCGGCGCACGGTGTCAGCACCGGCATCTCGGCCGCCGACCGCGCGCATACCATCCGTGTCGCTACGCGTGCGAACGCAAAGCCGGACGATATCGTGCAACCAGGACACGTGTTTCCATTGGTCGCACAACCGGGCGGTGTGCTCGCGCGAGCGGGGCATACCGAAGCGTGTTGCGATTTCGCGCGGCTCGCCGGTTTGAACCCATCTGCTGTGTTGTGCGAAATCATGAACGAAGACGGCACCATGGCGCGCATGCCGGATCTGGTGCCATTCGCGGCAAAACACGGTTTGAAACTCGGCACCATTGCCGATCTGATCCGCTATCGCTCAATCACCGAAACGCTGGTCGAGCGCGTGTCGGAAAAAACCGTCGCGACCCCTTACGGGCCGTTTCAATTGCATGCCTTTCACGACAAGACGGTCGATGAAGTACATCTCGCGCTGACGCGCGGCAACATCACACCCGATGTGCCGGTGCTGACTCGCGTGCATGAACCCTTCACCTCGCTTGACCTGTTCGATTTCGACAACGGCCATCACGCCTATTCGGTGGCCGAAGCGATGCGCCTCGTCGCAACCGAAGGCAAAGGTGTGATTGTCTTGCTTCGACGGCACGAATCGGCAGCAACCATCCTTGAGCGATTTTCCTCGGATGTCGCCGCCCCCAAACGCACGGCAAAGTGGGATCCGCGCATGCACGGTATCGGCGCGCAGATTTTGCGAAAACTGAACGTGCGCAAGATGCGTGTGTTGGCGTGGCCGAAAAAGATTCCTTCGATGGCCGGGTTCGATCTCGAAGTGGTGGAATACGTGCCACCCGGCAATGAGCGCAAACTGAAGGCGGTATGAATTCAATCAAACAAATTCTCGACGGACGCGGCCTGCGTATCGGCATCGCGCAAAGCCGTTTCAACGAGCCCGTTGTGGAGAAAATGCTTGCCGCGTGCGTCGCTGCGTTGAAGAAAAACGGCGTGGCAGATGCGGATATCGAACACGTCTCGGTGCCGGGCGCGCTTGAGATTCCGCTGGCGTTGCAGGCGATGGCCCTGACTCGGCGATTCGATGCGCTGATTGCGATCGGTGCCGTGATTCGCGGTGAGACGTATCACTTTGAAATCGTCTCGAACGAAAGCTGCCGTGGGGTAATGGATGTGATGCTTGAAACTGGCGTGCCGATTGCCAACGGCATTTTGACGGTCGACACCGATGCGCAAGCGCTGGCGCGCGTTGCTGAAAAAGGCGCCGACTGCGCGCATGCCGCCATCGAAATGGCGCACGCGTTGAAAGCAATTTCAGCCGTATCAAAGGATGCAAAATGAAAAGTGCCCGCCGCCGTTCACGCGAGTTCGCGTTGCAGGCGTTGTATCAATGGCAGCTTGCCGGGCAAAGCCTCGCCGATATCGAGAAACAATACGCCGCGGCCGAAGGCTTCGACAAAGCGGACGCGAAATTGTTTTCGTTGCTGGTGAGCGGCGTGCTGAAACATCGCGATGTACTGGAAAGCGCGCTGGTGCCGCATCTCGACCGGGTGTGGATGGAGGTGAGCCCGATCGAGCGCGCGGTGTTGCTGATCGCCGCGCAGGAATTGACGGCGATGAACGATACGCCCTACCGCGTCATCATCAATGAAGCGATCGAACTCGCGAAGTCATTCGGCGGCACCGATGGTCACAAATATGTGAACGGTGTGCTGGACAAATTCGCCGCCCTCGCACGCGCACCGGAAATCGATGCGCAGGGAGAGCGGCCCGCGCCGAAACGCGCACGTGTGGCGAAGCCTGCGCCGACAGTGACGACCAAGGCGCGGCGGGTTGCAAAGGCACCGGCAACGGTGACGAAGAAGATCACGGGCAAGAGCTGAATCCAATGCCATGCATGCGGTAAATTCCGGCGCTGGGCATAGGCGCAAGTGACTTCAATGACGCCCGAATTCAATCTTATCGCAACGTACTTCACGCGTCCCACGCAACGAGCAACGCTTGGCATCGGCGACGATTGCGCGCTGATTGTGCCGACACTCGGTTGTGAGCTCGCGATTTCTACCGATACGCTCGCGTCCGGCATCCATTTCTTCGCCGACGCAGATCCTTGCAAACTCGGCCACAAAGCGCTCGCTGTCAATTTATCCGACTTGGCGGCGATGGGTGCGCAGCCAAGATTCGTCACGCTCGCGTTGACGCTGCCATCGATCGATCCGGCTTGGCTTGCCGAATTTTCGCGCGGTTTCTTTGCGCTGGCCGATGCCTCCGGCATTGAATTGATCGGCGGCGATACCACGCATGGGCCGCTGTCGACCACGTTGACCGTGTTCGGTGAAATCGCTGCCGGCAAAGCGCTAAGACGAAGTTGCGCGTTGGCCGGCGACGAGGTCTGGGTATCCGGCACGCTGGGTGGTGCAGCGATCGCGTTGAAACATTTGCAAGGCAACACAGTATTGTCACCCGCGCATATCGATGTGGCGCTCGCCAGTCTGCACACGCCGATCCCGCGCAACGCGCTCGGCTGCGCGCTGGTCGGTATCGCGCACGCGGCCATCGATATTTCTGATGGGCTCATCGCCGATCTCGCGCACATTTGTGAACGCTCGAATCTCGCGGCATCGGTCGATTATGCGTCGATCCCGCTATCGCCTGCTTTGCGAAATGTGTCGCCCGAACTTGCGCGCACCTGCGCGTTGGCAGGCGGCGACGACTATGAACTTTGCTTTACCGCATCTGCGGGGCAACGCGACCATATCAACGCCATTTCCGCGTCGCAGGGCATTGCGCTCACGCGCATTGGCGAAATGCACGCGGGCAGTACGCATGTCAGCGTAGTAGACGCTGACGGCGAACCGATGACAATTTCCAACGCAGGGTTCGATCACTTCACGCCATGACCCAACATCGCCCCGATTCGACATTCCTGTTTGCGCATCCCGCGCACTTTCTTGCCTTCGGTTTCGGCGCGGGCTTGATGCCGAAGGCGCCGGGTACGTGGGGCACGCTGGTCGCGTTGCCGATTTTTGCACTTGCACAATTCGGCGGAATGATCGCCGTGCTGGCAGTGGCGACTATATTTTTCGTCGCTGGCATCTGGGCATCCGGGATCGCAGGTCGCGCGTTGGGTGTCGCCGATCACGGTGGCATCGTGATTGATGAAATCGCCGCCTTCC
The DNA here is from genome assembly GCA_043744315.1 of Betaproteobacteria bacterium. Classification (GTDB taxonomy): domain Bacteria; phylum Pseudomonadota; class Gammaproteobacteria; order Burkholderiales; family Usitatibacteraceae; genus UKL13-2. The sequence goes on from JAYTUX010000436.1 coordinate 6,694, forward strand.
TGCTGGTGCTCGCGTTCACACCACCGACGTTTTCGTGGTGGCTGACCGCGTTCGCATTATTCCGCGCATTCGATATTTTCAAGCCCTGGCCGATTCGCTGGGCCGATCGCAACATCAAGGGCGGCTTCGGTGTGATGTTCGATGATTTGCTTGCCGCCGGATTGTCGATCGCGGGAATTTTCCTGCTGCGCGCAGTGTCGAATGCCATATATTGAAATCAGTGAGGTAACGCGATGACAAACCACATTACTCGAGGAGAGGCCGCCTGGCCCTACCCGACGCTATTCGCGCATCGCGGTGGTGGACTGCACGCGCCGGAAAATACGCTCGGTGCCATCAAAACCGGCCACGCGCTTGGCTACATCGCCTCCGAGTTCGATGTGAAATTGAGCGGCGACGGCATTGCGATGCTGATGCACGATTCCACGCTGGAGCGCACCACCAATGGCCGCGGACTGGTTACAGAAAACACCATGTCGGCGCTGGAAAAACTGGATGCCGGCGCATGGCACAGCGATGCATTTCGCGGCGAGCCAGTACCGCGATTTTCCGTTGTTGCGGCGTATTTGCACGCGCATGGCTTGTTGGCGAATGTGGAAATAAAACCCTGCGAACAACGCGAGGTGGAAACCGGAAAATTGGTGGCCGAAATGTGTATCGAGATTTGGCGCGGCCGGCTCGTCAAACCATTGATTTCTTCCTTCAGCATAGAAGCATTGCGCGCCGCGCGTGCCGCGGCCCCGGATTTGCCGATGGGTTTGCTGGTGGAAATTCCGCTTGAATCCCACTTGACGCTGTTGCAAAGCCTCGGTTGCGTGTCGATTCATTGCCATCACGCGGCGATCGACGCGGCGCTGGTGCGATTTTTCCATGGCCATGGATTTCGTGTGCTCACCTACACCGTCAACGACGCGTCACGGCTCGACGCGTTGTTGGCGATCGGCGTCGATGGTGTCTTCACCGATGCGCTCGAGACGATGGCGGCGCACCGCCGCGAGTTGTTGACTGATGCCGACAAACCGATGCGCGACACGCTCGACGCCGACAACGAATGGCGCGCCGCCGAGCCGCCGATGCCGTAGTTGGCCACGCTATCGCGTCAGTACCATCCGTAAACGATTGCGACCGAACAGGCGCGCATACTCGGTTGATTCGGTCAGCTCCGTTGCGAGCAGCACACCCAGCCCGCCGACTTTGCGTTGCTCGATTGAGCCGCCCAGCGCAACCTGCACCACCACACAAAATGGATTGAATGCCGGCGCGCAATCGAGATAGGTCAAGGTCACCGCCTCGACACGCGCCTCCAGCACGATCCACACCGGCCTATCGCAATCGCCGCCGTGGCCGTGCCTGACCGTATTGGTGAATAGTTCTTCGAGGATCAGATTCAAGCGCAACGCAGGTGGGCGTGTCACGCCGGCCATGCCGCAAAACGACTCGATGAAGTCGCGCACATCGCGCACTGCCGAAAGCCTTGCAGGAAACATCGTTTCGCGCCGTGTCAGGCTACTCACGCGCAAACCTTGCGAAGCAATATAATGTTTTCAAGTCGCACCTGTTGTCGACATTTTTCCCGAAGGAGATTGCCATGCGCGCCCAATGGATTTTCGCGGTTTCGACATTACTTTTCGCCGTCCCGGCGTGGGCCAATGAAGCGGGTCAGATCAAGGTAGCCAAAGGCAGCGCGTTTGTCCAGCGCGACGGTCAAAAAATACCGGCCACGGTCGGCATGAAAGTACTCACGGCCGATGTCCTGACCACGGGTGCTGACGGTGCAATCGGCGTCACGTTTCTCGACAACAGTCTTATCTCCACCGGCCCCAACAGCGTGTTCGCGATCGACCAATATCGCTTCGATGGCACCACGCACGAAGGTGCCTTCGATGGCGCATTGAAAAAAGGCACGCTGGCCGCCGTCTCCGGCAAGATGGTGAAGCAGGCACCGGAATCGATGCGCATTCGCACGCCGGCCAGCATCATGGGCGTGCGCGGTACGGAATTTCTGGTTAGGGTTGACGATGCCGGCGACACCGCATCACTGCGCCCGTCCGTCCGCCTAGTGTCCGACCGTCCCGCATCCGACCGCCCATGATCCGCATCCAACTTGCCTGCTTCGCGGCAGCTTTGCTGCTTGGCGCGTGCGCGCAAACCGCGACGCGCGGGCCGCTGGGCGATGAACTCGTCGTCGTGCTGCCGGCAGGTGCCGGCCATAATGACGGCAAGGCCGGTGGCGTGATCGTGCGCCGCGATGGCGCCGAGCAGTTGTTGGATAAGCCCTATGCGGCATCGCGCATCGTTGCCGAGGGCAAACCGCAAGCCGCGCAGTTGAGTGCAGCGGAGGTGAAAGACAGCTTCGGCGCAGCGTTGGCTGCACTGCCCGGCAAACCTGCGACCTTCCTCGTCTATTTTCTGGAAGGCAAGGATGAACTGACGGCGGCCTCGAACGCGGAATTGAAAAACATGTTTGCTGAAATCAAACGCCGACCCGAGCCCGACGTGATGATCATCGGCCACACTGACAGCGTCGGCGGCGATTCGTACAACGACAAACTTTCGCTGGCCCGCGCGGAGCGAATGCGCGATTTACTGATTGGGCTGGGCATACCCCAAACACGAATTCAAGTGGCAGGCCGCGGCAAACGCGAGTCACTGGTGCCAACGCAAGGCAGTGTTTCCGAGCCGCGCAATCGGCGGGTGGAGATAAGCGTTCGGTAGAAGGCATTTCGGCACGGTGTCCACTCGCAAAATGAACGTGTCATTCTGAGCACAGCGAAGAATCCATTTTTGCGCCGAGATCCTTCGCTGCGCGCAGGGCCTTAACCGGACTTGATCCGGGGATGACAATTTCTTTTCGTGAATTGCATCACTCCCGAACCCCATTCCACCGCACCACCAGCATCGTCACATCGTCCGCCGCCTCGCAACCCGCCGAGAATGTGTTGACGCGTTCGCGAATTCGCCTGATTACCTCGCCCGGCCACTGCAATTCCGGCGCTTCGTCCAACAGCGTTTGCACTCGGGATCCGCCAAAGAACTCGCCCTTTGCATTGGTCGCCTCGGTGACACCATCAGTCATTACCGCGAGCCATTCGCCGGGCGCCATCATCCGTGAGCCACCCGAATATTCAAAACCTTCCATCACACAGAGTGGCGGCCCGCTCGCTTGTTCGAGGCGCACTGTCGCCGCACCGGGCTTATGCGCATAGGGTGCATCGTGTCCCGCGTTCGCGTACTCCAGACGGCCACTGGCAAGATGCAAAATCCCCGCGAACAAAGTGATAAACATTTGCTCCGGATTCTCGCGCCCAATCTCCGCCTGCGCGCGCGCCATGACACCGGTGATGTCGTCGAAACCCGCGCCACCATGCAGCAATGCGGCACTCTTCAAATGCGATTTTGCCGATGCCATGAACAATGCGGCAGCGAGCCCTTTGCCGGAAACATCTGCGACCACAAAAAACAAACGCCCGGGATCGAGCATGAAGCAATCGTAGAAATCGCCACCGACAGTACGCGCGGGTTCCAGCGTCGCCGTCAAGGTGAATCGCGATTCGCCCGCAAACACTTCTGTGGGATTTGGCAACAGGCCCATCTGTATGCGTTTTGCCGCGTCCAATTCGCCGGTCATGCGCGCCGCACTCTCGCGCAAAATGCGCCGCTGCCGGTCGGATTCAGCGAGCCCCCCTACCAGCGTCACGCCAAAAACGGCGGTCACGCAAAGTGCCGGCCAGGCGATATCGATTAAAACCCCATTCCACAAAAATGCACCCACACCCACCGCAACCAGCAACAGCACGCCGCCCGCGAATGCCGCGAACACGCGCAGCACGCGCTGCTTCGGCACGCGCACGATCACCAGTGCAGCCGCGGCAATCATCGACACGATCTCCGCCCACAACGCGAACCACGGTCGTTCCAAATGTGCGTTGTCGAACAATTGCTCGATCAGTTGTGCGTGGATTTCGATGCCGGGAACAGTTTCGCGCAGCACCGTCACCTGATGATCCAGCAGCCCCAGTCCGGTGATGCCGACCAGCACCAGTTTGCTCTCCAGCTTTTCCTTAGGCACGCGGCCTTCAATCACGTCAAGTGCCGAGACAAAGCGATCAGGATCATGAGGTGTGTAGCGCAGTCGAAGGGTTCCATCTTCCGCGGCTGACGTTCGCAATTCGGCCAACCGCACGTCGATGGCGCCCGCTGCGCCGTCATGGATGTCGACATTGCCGCCGCTCGCCACCCGCAACATTTCCATGCCAAACGACAGCGCCACCGCATCGCCGACGCGCGCGAACAACGGCACACGCCTGACAATTCCATCCTGCGCGGCACCTGAAAGCAAACCGCGACCGGCCGCAGCACGATCAAGTTCGTCAATACTTTGCAAATGCCCGGCAAACCGTGTGAGAGGTAATTCGCGCGAGGTCGACAATCGCATCGGTGCGACCTTCGGCGGCTGCGGAAAACGTGGGTCAATGGCCTCCAGACCGGCAATGCCAAGCACCACATTGCGATTGCGCATCGCGTTGGCGAAAACGGTGTCGCCCGATGGATACGCGCGCAACTTCTCGGCAAACTCAGTCGGCATGATCGGCATCGACAGCGCCATCGCCGCCGGTGAAAAGCGATCCGGCTCGGGGAACAGCAAATCCAATCCAATCGCGCCGGGTTTGCTCGCCGCGATGTGGTCGATCAATTCCGCCATGCGGGTGCGTGGCCACGGCCACTGGCCGAGTTTGGCAAGACTCTTTTCATCGATCTCGACGATCACGGCCGGCTCGCTGAGTCGGGTGCGCGGAAACACCCGCTGGTAGGCATCGAAAACGGCATTGCGCAAGGACGTGACGATCGGCGGATCGAGCACAACCAGCAACACGCCGGCCGCGAGCAGCGCCCACGCAAGCGCCCGTAGCACTTGATACGCGCGGAACGAAATCAGAGCTCGATCTCCAACCCGTCATAGGCCGAGGAAACGTCGAGCCGCAATTCGCCGGTCAATTCCTCGAAGCGACGTGTCTCGGCAAGCAAGCGCTCAAGTGTCGCGTCGTCATTGGCCGGCTCGTGATGAAACAGCACCAGACGCTTCGCGTGTGCCCGCTGGCAAAGCTCCACGCCGACGATGTTGCTGGAGTGTCCCCAATCGGCTTTCACGGACACCGCCTCTGCGAGCGAATACATCGCGTCGAAAATCACTGCGTCGGCGTTCCTGAAAAATTCCGCGATCGCATCGGCTTCCTCGCGATCTTCAAGTTTATGTTCGGAGTCGGTCGAGTACACCACCGATTTGCCGTTCGCTTCGAAACGATATCCGTACGAATCGCCCGAGTGCAATTGCAGCCGCGGTGTGACGTTCATCGCGCCGATTTGCGTCGTCTCACCCGGCCTCAATTTGATGAATTCGATGTCGGCCGCCAACTGCGAAAACTCCACCGGAAAGCACGGCGGTGCCTGCTGCAATCGAAACGCCTGCTCCAGCACATCGTGGCAGCCGTGAATGCGAATCTTCGCATCAGGCACATACGCCGGCCCGAAAAACGGGAAGCCCATGATGTGATCCCAATGCACATGCGACATGAATACATTCACCGTTGCCGGTCGGCCATGTTGCCGCGCGAGCACGTGCGCGCCAAACGGGCGCGCGCCACTGCCCATGTCGCAAACATAATATTCATCTCCGGCAATTTCCAGCTCGACGCACGGCGTATGGCCGCCGAACGTATTGGTGAGCGAGAACGGCAACTCGGTGCGCGCGAAGGTGTTGGCGTCCTCGATCGACGCGAATGTGCGACCCGACGCTTTCATCAACGCCATGACGATTTTTTCGTGGATATCGGTCGATGTGAGCGCAACCGGAAGCGAGCCGCGGGTTCCCCAGAATCGAATGCGCATGGTGCCGCTATCGATTCTCGTATGCAGCCAACGCATCGGCCGACACCGATTCCAGCGCCGCGCGCACACTTGGAAATACGGGGATCAGCAAATCGAACCGGCTGATCTTGAATATCTCATCGACCATCGGCTGCAACGCTGCGACGACGATTGTTCCCTCGCGCGCTTTCACTTCCTTGGCGGCCAGCATAAAACACCGAAGCCCCGCACTGGAGACATATTCCAGATCCGCAAGATCAAGCACGACGGCGCGCGCGCCTTCAGCCGCCGATGCAAGCAACGGTGCCAGCGCATTGCGGAAAGCGTCGCAATGGTCCTGATCGAGACGGCCGGCCAGGTTCACGACCAGCGCATTGCCAAAGATTTGTGACGGCAGGGTCATGGGTGGTGAATTCTCGAAAGATGGCGGTAACAAAGAACCATTGTGAACAAGGTATGGGGGATATTCAACTTTTGTAATTCGGTCAAGAATGACAAACAAAGTCTAACACTGGTAGGGCTTTCCAAGGCTTTCCACCCAGAAAGGCTCGCCGAATGGCGATCTACGATTGCCGATGGAACGCCAAACCGTTAGCGACGATCGCGCGGTAGGGAAAACCATCGTAGGGCGGACTTGTCCGCCGCCGTTTCGCGTGTGCGTGGTTGGCGGACAAGTCCGCCCTACGCGTCGCGAGGTACAACTACGGTTTCAAACCCATCAACCGAATGGCATTGCCATGGAATATCTTCGTGCGGTCACTTTCCGGCATGTCGATTTCCTCAATGCAGCGAATCGTTTCTCGTATGTACATTGGCCCTTTCTCCGGGTCGAATGGCGCATCGGAGGCGAACACGACATGCTCGGGACCGTAGAAATCGAGCGCGCAGACAATCGCCGATTTCGAGCCGAAGGTGGCGGTGTCGGCGTAGAACGCTTTGAAGTAATCGATCGGACGTTTTTTCAATTCTTTCAGCAGCACTTTGTAATCGGTGAATGAAGTGCGCACGCCGATCTGATCCCAGCCTGGCCCCACACGACCGGCGAAAAACGGTGCCATCCCGCCACCGTGATGCGCGATCACCTTCAAGCCAGGTAATTCGTCGAGCATTTTTGAGAACACCAGGCGCGCCTGCGCCACACTCGATTCATACGGCCATCCGAAGGTCCACCAGATTTCAAACAGCGATTTGTCCTCCGACTTGTAATCGGCAAACGCTGCGCCGCGCGCGGGGTGAATCCAGATCGGTTTGTTGGCCGCGTGAACCGCCTTGAACACCGGCCGGAATTCGGGATGATCAAGCGGTTTGCCGCCGACATTGGTGTAAATCTGAATACCGCAGGCCTTCAAGTCTTCGATGGCATATCGCACTTCTTCCACCGCACCGTCGATATCGTGCATCGCGATGGTGGCGGTGAAGCCGGGAAAGCGTTC
>JAYTUX010000437.1:0-3915 GCA_043744315.1 Betaproteobacteria bacterium
AAAAAAATCATGCCTCGTATCACGGTCTTCAATCAAAAGGGCGGTGTCGGCAAGACCACCACCGCACTCAACCTGGCTGCCGCGCTGGCGCGCGCTGGAGAAGCGCCGTTGGCGATCGATCTTGATCCGCAGGCGCATCTCTCCTCTTTGAGCGGCCTCGACGTCGCGAGTGGCGACAACAGCGTCTACGCGTTTTTCCGTGATGGCAAGCCGTTGAATGATCTGGTGCGCGAAACGGGGCGACATTGGAGCCTGATTCCTGCGCATCTTGAATTGGCAAAGGTCGACACGCAATTTGGCAAAGGCCCCAATGTGTTGAATCGCCTCAAGCTCGCCTTGATTCGCGAGAATTTGAATGGCGTGCGTCCGGTGATTATCGATTGCTGCCCGCTTCTCGGCGTGTTGTCCCTATCGGCGATATTCGCGGCCGACAAAGTACTGGTGCCGGTGTCAGCCGATTACCTTGCGGTGAAAGGGGCGATGCAAGTCGAGAAAACCTTGAACGCGCTCGGGCCAGTATTGAAAAAGCGCATCGAGCGCCGCTACGTGATCACCCGTTTCGATTCGCGGCGCAAAATGTCCTGGGATATCGATACCGCGTTTCGCGCGCATTTCGGGCTCGATGTCTGTGAGACCCGAATCGCTGAAAGTGTATCGATTGCGGAAAGTCCGTTCGCTGAAACCGATGTATTCGCTCACGCGCCCGACAGCCGCGGCGCACAGGATTATCAGGCGTTATACGAGGAACTCAAGGCCAACGATTTTCTTGCGTTGGCGGCGTAGGGGGATTTGCGCGAACGCTACCGTCGCCATTGATCACCGTTCGCCCTGAGGTATCGAAGGGCATCGATGCATCACTACCCTTCGGTACGTGCAACGAACCTTGTGCTGAGCCTGTTGAAGGATCAGGGCGAATGAAGATTATGCAAATGACAATGAGTGACGCATTGCCTGTCGCTCAACACCGTTACTTTTCTTTCCCCACAATCAGCGAAATCGCACCTTCCAGATCGGTGCCATCGCCGCGCAGTAACTCATCCACCACTTTGCATTCGAGTATTGCGCAGCGGTGATACATCTGACGTAACTTGGCCTCGGCCTGTGCCTGGTCGATTCCGTGGATGACCAGATTTTCTACCGTCATGCCTGCGTGCGTCTGAATGCGAAAGCCGAATTTCTGCATGGCCGAAGTTTAGCCTGATTTCATTTTTTGCGAAATTTATTGCCCGCACGCCATCGCTCGCCATTCGTCCGGCTGATTGCTATCATCCTGGAAACGACAGTTGAGCGCTATCAATGCCGTGAAACACCGCGCCAGTGCTAAGGGTTTCGCTCCCGCCACGATTCTCCCTATGGGTGAGAGCGCTACGGGTGCGATTGCACATTTTGCAGTCTCCCTGGCGGCGTTGATCCTCCTAGCAGGGTGAAGCCTGCGTCGTCGCTGTTGCCAAATGAGGCCTTGCCAGAAAGCCTGCAAAATGCACACTCACACCCGTCCAACTGCCGTTTCCAGGATTATCGAGTCCATCACAAATTCCGATTGATGATATGGCGAGAAAGCAATGAACCTGCGCGATTTGCGTTACCTCGTGGCGTTGGCCGATCACAAGCATTTCGGCCGCGCGGCGGAAGCGAGTTTTGTCTCGCAGCCGACGTTGTCCACGCAATTGAAAAAGTTCGAAGATGAAATCGGCATGGCGTTGGTCGAACGCAATCCGCGCAACGTCATGCTGACCGAGGTTGGCGAAGCCGTTGTCGCCAAGGCCCGAGTGATTTTGCGCGAGGCCGATGAAATCAAGGCGATCGCGCGGCGCGCCAAAGACCCGGAATCGGGCACCGTGCGACTGGGCATCTTTCCGACCCTGGGTCCCTATCTGTTGCCGCATATCGTGCCAAATATGGTCGCGCGGTTTCCAAAACTCGAATTGATTCTGGTCGAAGAAAAAACCGAGACACTGTTGAAGCGCCTGCATGATGGTGAGCTCGATGCCGCCATACTCGCGCTGCCGATTCACGATGACACGTTGCATGCGGAATTCCTGTTTGAAGAGACATTCATATTGGCGGTGAACCGCCAACATCGGCTTGCGAAATCCAAGCGCGTGACGCTCGCCGACCTGACCCACGAAAGCCTGCTGCTGCTCGACGATGGCCACTGCCTGCGCGATCAGGCATTGGAAGTGTGCCGGATGGCGGGCACTGGCGAGCGCGCTGGATTTCGTGCGACCAGTCTCGAGACGCTACGGCATATGGTGAGTGCAAACGTTGGTCTGACGCTGATGCCGGCGCTGTCGGTTCATGCACCCGCGCCGCCATCGCCGAATGTGGTGTTGATTCCGTTTGCTCCCCCCGCGCCGCATCGGCGCATCGCGATGATCTGGCGACGCACTTCGGCCTTGACGGCGTTCTTGCATCAGTTGGCACCAATGGTCGGGAAGATGCCGGCGGCCCTGTTGAAGGCACCAAAGTAAGTGGCGAAAAAACGCGAGCCGAAACTGCCCATGAGTCCCGCTAACGATCGCGGTTTTGTCGACGCACTGGCGGCGTTGGGCATCGAGCGCGTTGTTGAAAAAGGCAGCGTCATCGTCAACGAAGGCGAGACCGGCGGCAGTCTGTTCGTCATTCGCAGCGGCCGCGTGCAAGTCTATTCCTGCTCGTCGGGTGACAAACAAGTGTTGATCGATGAGCACGGGCCCGGCGATCATTTCGGCGAAATGTCGTTGGATGGTGGCGTTCGATCCGCGTCGGTACGCGCGTTGGAACGATCAGTCATTTCGGTGGTGGAACGCGTGCGTGTGTTAGCGTTTATCGAAACCCATCCGGCCTGGTCGCTCAACTTGATATTTGAGCTGTCGCGGCGTTTGCGGCTGGCGACCGATAACTTTCGCAATCTCGCCTTGTTCGATGTCTATGGGCGCGTGGCGCGCGTGCTTCAATCGCTCGCAGATACATCGCCCGATCGCCGGCACATCGCCGTGATGCCGACGCAAGCCGAAATTGCGCAAAGGGTCGGTGCTTCGCGAGAAATGGTCGGGCTCATTTTGCGCGATCTGGTTACTGGCGGGTATATCGTCAAACGCGGGCGAGAAATGCTGATCGAGAAGGTGTTGCCGGAACGGTGGTGAATGCGTTTGGCGGACTTGCCCGCCAATCTTAAACCGGCGGGCAAGTCCGACCTATTCACCGATTTGCGTGGTCGATTGCCGCCTTACCTGATCGTCACCCAATGTAAATCCAGCACGTTATTCGCTCGATGCACGACCGTCACATTCTTGCGTGAAGCCCAGGGAATCATCTGACGATGTAGTGGAATCAAATGCACTTCGTCGTGCATGATCTTCACCGTGCGGTTGATCATTGCCTGACGTTCGACCAAGTTCATTTCGCCTTCGAGCTTGTCGATCAACGCATCCAGTTCGGGAATTTTCGCGTCGCCATAATTTGAATCACCGGCACCCTTGCCGTCACGGCTATGGACAATCGGCTTGAGGGTGAAAATGGCATCGGTCGAATTACCTCCCCATCCGGCAAGAAATACACTGGTGTCGCGCTTCTGCACTTTGGGGAAAAAATTTGCTTTGGTCATCGTCTCAACGCGCACATCGAGGCCGCCCTTGGCCCACATGCCTGCAACGGCGACGCAGATTTTTTCGTCGTTCACATAGCGATCATTGGCGCAATGCAAGGTGAATGAAAAGCCCTTCGGGTAACCCGCGTCGGCCAACAATTTTTTTGCCTTGGCGATATCGAACGGATGGCGGCGATCCTGCTCGAGCGGCACCCCCGCCGCTGGCCCCGCCGCGAGTGCGATCGCGGTGGGGATCGACAGGCCGCGCATCACGGATGATTTCAGCGCCTCAATATCGATCGCCTGATAAAGCGCCAATCGCACGCGTTTGTCCTTGAATGGATTTC
>JAYTUX010000438.1:0-13933 GCA_043744315.1 Betaproteobacteria bacterium
AAGTTTTCGCATGAAAACATCGACTTACGCAATTGTTTTGGGTGGCATGTCTATCAAATTGCGCAATGTACGAAGCCGGTTCGCGCACTAGGCAGTCGATTGCTTTTAGGATTAAAATCAACGCGTCTATCGGCATTTTCGCTATGCCGCGCAATCGCAACGCTTCATGCCCGCCTTACCCATTGTCTAGCTTGAGACAACAGCATAAGGATTCCTGTAATGTCCTCCGCACCCCGCACGACGCCATCCGCGCGACCGAAATACTACGATCTCAATTTATTGAACTTGCCGGTAACGGGGCTGGTGTCGATATTCCATCGCGTGACCGGCGTGGCGATGTTCCTGTTTCTCATTCCGGCGCTGTTGTACGTCGTGCAATGCACGCTTGGTTCTGAAGAGGGTTTCAATCGCTGGAAATCATTTTTTGCCGAACCAATGGTGAAAGTGATTTTCCTGGGCTTTGTCTGGGCCTACATGCATCACTTCTTCGCCGGCATTCGCTACCTGTTGCTGGATGTTCATGTCGGTATTGACCTCGCGTCCGCACGGCTTTCCGCGAAACTGGTGCTGATCGCGGGTGTCGTCGCGACGCTGCTCATCGGAGCGCGTATATGGTGACGCTGAAACGCGCCGATCGCACGCCCGTCGGCGCGCATTATGGTTGGCAGGACTGGCTCGCGCAACGCGTGACGGCCGTCATCATGGTTCTATTTAGCGTAGTGATCATCGGCTTTGTCGTGGCTAAAGGCACGATCAACTACGCCGATTGGCACGCGTTGTTTCAGTCGCAGGCTTTTCGCATCCTCGCGCTGCTGTTTTTGCTTTCGGTCTATTACCACGCGTGGATTGGCGTGCGCGATGTGCTGATGGATTATCTGAAGCCGGTCGGCATTCGCTTGACCGCGAATGTGCTGGTGTTGTTGTTTCTGGTGACCTGCACGATCTGGTCCGTATCCATTTTGTGGGGAAGGTAGGCGATGGCGCTCATTGTTCGCAAATTTGATGCCGTTGTCGTGGGTGCTGGCGGCTCCGGGCTGCGCGCGGCCTTGCAGTTGTCCAACGCAGGATTGAAAGTTGCCGTGTTGTCTAAAGTGTTCCCGACACGCTCGCACACGGTCGCTGCACAAGGTGGCGTGGGTGCCTCGCTCGGCAACATGGGCGAGGACAATTGGCATTGGCACATGTACGACACAATCAAAGGCTCCGATTGGCTCGGCGATCAGGACGCGATCGAATTCATGTGCAAAACGGCACCGGAAGCGGTGTACGAGCTCGAACATTTCGGCATGCCGTTCGATCGTAACGACAACGGCACGATTTATCAGCGACCCTTCGGCGGCCACTCTCAAAATTACGGCGAGAAACCGGTGCAGCGTTCATGTTGCGCAGCCGACCGCACCGGCCACGCGATGCTGCATACGTTGTATCAACGCAATGTATTTGCCAACACGCAATTCTTTGTCGAATGGATGGCGTTGGATTTGATCCGCGATCACGAAGGCAATGTGCTCGGCGTGACGGCGCTGGAAATGGAAACCGGCGAGACGATGATTTTTCAGGCCAAGGCGACGCTCTTTGCCACCGGCGGTGCCGGGCGCATCTACGCCTCCAGCACCAACGCCTTCATCAACACCGGCGATGGCCTCGGCATGGCCGCCCGCGCGGGTATCCCGCTTGAAGATATGGAATTCTGGCAATTCCATCCGACCGGTGTGGCCGGTGCTGGCGTGCTGATCACCGAGGGCGTGCGCGGCGAGGGCGGTATTTTGCTCAACAAAGACGGCGAGCGATTCATGGAGCGTTACGCGCCAACGATGAAAGATCTCGCCTCGCGCGACGTGGTCTCGCGGGCGATGGCGACTGAAATCAAAGACGGTCGCGGGGCGGGGCCGAACAATGATTACATTTTGTTGAAGCTCGATCACCTCGGCCCGGACGTAATCAACAAACGGCTGCCCGGCATTCGTGAAATCGCGCTTAAATTTGGCAATGTCGATTGCACCAAAGAGCCGATTCCCGTGGTGCCAACGTGTCACTACCAAATGGGCGGCATCCCGACCAATTATCGTGGCGAAGTGGTGGTGCCGAAGAATGGCAACGTAAACTCGATTGTGCCGGGTTTCTATGCCGCCGGCGAATGCGGTTGCGCGTCGATCCATGGGGCAAATCGGCTCGGCACCAATTCACTCACCGATCTATTGGTGATGGGCAAATCCTCCGGCGACTCGATGATTCAATTCATCAAGGAAAACAACACCTACCGCGGTCTGCCTAAAGGCGCGGGCGATTTTTCGACCGCACGGCTCGCGCGCCTCAACGGACAAAAAAATGGTGAGAGCGTGCATGAAGTTGGCGACGCGATGCGCCAAACCATGCAAGCGCACTGCGGCGTATTCCGTTTTCCGGACATGCTGGAAAAAGGTGTCGCGAAAATCAAGGCGGTTGCTGAACGAGTGAAGTCGATTCAGATCGCCGACAAGTCAAAGGTCTTCAACACCGCGCGTATCGAGGCATTGGAGTTGGAAAATCTGATCGAAGTCGCGATGGCGACGATGGTCTCGGCCGAAGCGCGCAAGGAAACGCGGGGCTCGCATGATCGCGCGGATTTTCATGATCGCCCCGGCTTTGTGAATGGCCGCGACGATACCCATTGGCTGAAGCACACGCTCTGGTACAAGGATGGCAACCGGCTCGACTACAAGCCGGTGAATTTGCAGCCGCTCACGGTTGAATCGTTCGCGCCCAAGGCACGCACCTATTAATTTCGCGGATTCCCAATAATGAAATTCAAAATCCTCCGCTACGATCCGGATCAGGACAAAAGGCCGTATTTCAAAGAATACGACGTCAAACTGGAGCCCTCGGATCGCATGTTGCTCGACGCGCTGATTCGCATCAAATCGATCGACGACACATTGGCACTCAGACGCTCATGCCGCGAAGGTGTATGCGGCTCGGATGCGATGAACATCAACGGCAAGAATGGCCTCGCCTGCGTGACCAAGATTTCCGAATTGAAAGAGCCGGTGGTGTTGAAGCCTTTGCCAGGCCTGCCGATCATCCGCGATTTGATCGTGGACATGACGCAATTTTTCAAGCAGTACCATTCGATCAAGCCCTTCGTCATCAATCACGACACGCCACCCGAGCGCGAACGCCTGCAATCGCCGGAAGATCGACTCGAGCTTGATGGCTTGTACGAATGCATTCTGTGCGCGTGCTGCTCGACTTCGTGCCCGTCGTTCTGGTGGAACCCGGATAAATTTGTCGGCCCGGCGGGGCTGCTGGCGGCATACCGTTTTATCGCCGACACGCGCGATCAGGCGACCAACGAGCGGCTCGACAATCTTGAAGACCCGTATCGATTGTTCCGCTGCCACACGATCATGAATTGCGTGGATGTTTGTCCCAAAGGTCTCAACCCATCGCTGGCGATCGGCAAGATCAAGGAAATGATGGTCAAGCGCGGAATATGATTGTCAATGCCGACTGATGACGAAAGAATCCTTGACCGCATCAAGTGGCGCGCGCGCCGCGGATTGTTGGAAAACGACATTCTGCTCAGCCGGTTTTTGAATTCGGAATTGACACGGTTGTCGAAGGACGAATTACATACGCTGGAACAATTGTTGCGAACGGAAGACAACGATTTGCTGGATATGCTGATGGGCCGGCAAGCGAGTAGTGAAGCGAACGTGGCGGCGTTGATTGCGCGCATACGATCAAAGTGAGCGATCCATAAGAGCGATCCGCGTAAAGCACCCGGCAGGAATTATTTTCTACGATTGAGGAGTGCGTGAACATGAACGAAAAAGGCAAGGCAACGCTTACCTACGGCGATGGAAAGTCTGTCGATCTGCCTGTTTATGGCGGATCGCACGGGCCCGATGTCATCGACATCCGAAAGCTCTACACGCAGACCGGCATGTTCACCTATGATCCTGGTTTCCTGTCAACCGCATCCTGCAATTCGTCGATCACGTTCATCGATGGTGACAAGGGCGAGCTCTTGTACCGCGGCTACCCGATCGAGCAACTCGCGGCGAAATGCGATTTTCTCGAGACGTGCTATTTGCTGTTGAACGGCGAATTACCCGACGACGCGCAGAAAAAAGATTTCGTCGGTCGCGTGCTGAATCACACCATGGTGCATGAGCAGATGCAGTTTTTCCTGCGTGGTTTCCGGCGCGACGCGCATCCGATGTCGGTCATGACCGGCTTAGTCGGTGCGATGAGCGCGTTTTATCCAGATTCGATGAATCTGGCGGACGCGCAGGAGCGGCAGATTTCCGCCATCCGGTTGATCGCCAAACTGCCGACGCTGACCGCGATGGCCTACAAATACACGGTGGGTCAACCGATCGTTTATCCGCGCAATGATCTCTCGTATACCGCGAATTTCATGCGCATGATGTTCGCTGTCCCAGCAGAAGAATACAAGATCAACGACGTTCTGGTGCGCGCGCTGGATCGCATATTCATCCTGCATGCCGACCATGAACAAAACGCCTCCACGTCCACCGTGCGGTTGTGCGCGTCGAGCGGCACCAATCCATTTGCGGCGGTTGCGGCGGGTGTTGCGTGCCTGTGGGGCCCGGCGCATGGCGGCGCCAACGAGGCCGCGCTTAACATGCTTTATGACATTCAGCGCAACGGTGGGGTGGCCAAGATCGGCGAATTTATCGCGAAGGTGAAAGACAAGAATTCGAACGTGCGCCTGATGGGCTTCGGCCACCGCGTTTACAAAAACCACGATCCGCGCGCAAAGCTGATGCGCGAAACTTGCTACGAAGTGTTGAACGAATTGGGCTTGGGTGATGATCCGCTATTCAAACTCGCGATGGCGCTGGAAAAAATCGCGCTGGAAGACGAATATTTTGTCAGCCGCAAACTCTATCCCAATGTCGATTTCTATTCCGGCATTGTGCAAAAGGCGATCGGCATCCCCGTGCCCTTGTTCACCGCGATCTTCGCGCTGGCGCGCACGGTGGGCTGGATCGCACAACTGAACGAAATGATCGCCGATCCGGAATACAAAATCGGCCGGCCGCGACAGTTGTATGCGGGGGCGTCGCGGCGGGATATCAAGCGATAGATGTAGAAAGAAGCTAGCGGAATAATTTCGCGAATCCTGTACCAGCGGAAACGAGAAGATTATCGAAATTGCAAGAATCAAATGCCAGCAATGAATAAAGGCTTCACCATGATGCGAGAATTTCAGCAAAGCAGTTTGTTCTTCGGTGCCAACGCGCCGTATGTGGAAGAACTCTACGAGCAATATTTGGCCGATCCGGCGGCGGTGCCAGAGGGCTGGCGAAAGCAGTTCGACAGCTTGCCCAATGTCGCCGGAAGCAGCACACCGGATGTGGCACACACGCCGGTCATCGAGGCGTTTGTCGAACGCGCGAAGCAGGGCGGCGGGCGAGTTGCGTATGTCAATGTGAGTGCGGCGGGTGGGGCAGCCGAGACCAAGCGCGCGTTGCGTGCACTGCAATTCATCCGCGCACACCGCGTATTGGGTTCGCGCCATTCGCAGCTCGATCCGTTGAAGCGCAGCGAACGCATGCCGGTGCCGGAATTGGAGCTTTCCTTTTACGGTCTTGGTGATGCCGACTTGGAAGCCGAATTCAGCATCGGTTCGTGGCAAGGCCGCATCAATGGCCAGGCTGAAACCGCGAAACTGAAAGACATCGTTTCCGCCGTCAAAAAGACCTATTGCGGTTACGTCGGTGTCGAGTACATGTACATCAGCTCAACCGTGGAGAAGCGCTGGATTCAAGGGCAATTTGAATCGATTCAATCGCAGCCTTCGCTCAATATGGAAGAAAAGCAATTCCTGCTTGAGCGATTGACAGCAGCCGAGACGCTGGAAAAATATTTGCACACGCGCTATGTCGGGCAGAAACGATTTTCACTCGAAGGCGGCGAGACCTTGATTCCGCTGCTTGATGACATTATTCAAGTGGCCGGCGGCAAGGGCGTCAAGGAAGTTGTGCTCGGCATGGCGCATCGCGGGCGCTTGAATGTGCTGGTCAATACGCTCGGCAAATTGCCCGCCGATTTGTTTTCGGAATTCGAAGGCAAGCACGCGCACGATGTCGGTTCGGGCGACGTGAAATATCACCAGGGTTTTTCCTCCGATATTCAGACCACCGGCGGCGGTGTGCATTTGACGCTCGCGTTCAATCCCTCGCATCTGGAAATCGTGAATCCTGTTGTTGAAGGCTCTGTGCGTGCCCGGCAACATCGGCGCGGAGATCACGAGGGCAAGGAAGTATTGCCGGTGCTGGTGCACGGCGATGCCGCGTTCTCGGGGCAAGGTGTGGTGATGGAAACGATGGCGCTGTCGCAGACGCGCGGCTTCAAGACAGGCGGCACGGTGCATATCGTCGTCAACAATCAAGTCGGCTTCACCACTTCCGACACGCGCGATTCGCGTTCATCGCTTTATTGCACCGACATCGCGAAAATGATCGAGGCACCGGTGTTTCACGTTAACGCCGACGATCCGGAGTCCGCGTTGCTGGTTGGTCGCATCGCGCTCGATTACCGCATGAAATTTGGCAAGGATGTGGTCATCGATATGGTTTGCTTCAGGAAGCTCGGCCACAACGAGCAGGATGAACCGTTCGTCACGCAGCCATTGATGTACAAGAAAATCGCGCAGCATCCGGGTACGCGAAAGTTGTACGCGGATCGTCTCGCGTCGGCCGGCGTGACGGCCGCAGGGCATGGCGATGATTTGGTCACCAACATTCGTGCACGACTGGATGCGGGCAAAAGTACCAACACCAAAATCCTTTATGGCATCAAACCGCCGCTTGCGGTTGATTGGGCACCCTACATCGGCCAAGGCTGGCGCGCCGCCGCTGACACGCGCGTGCCGATGGATACGTTGAAACATTACGCCGAGCGTCTCACACAAATTCCGTCCGATTTCAAATGCCATATGTCGGTGGAAAAATTGTTGGAAGCGCGCCGCAAAATGGGCAAGGGTGATTTGCCGCTCGATTGGGGCATGGCCGAAAATCTTGCCTATGCGTCACTGGTCGCGGAAGGCCATCCGGTGCGGATGAGCGGGCAGGATTGCGGGCGCGGCACCTTCGCGCATCGCCATGCTGTGTTGCATGACCAGAACCGCGAAAAATGGGATTCCGGCACCTACATTCCGCTGCAAAACATCGAGGCCAAACAGGCAAAATTTGTGGTGATCGATTCGCTGCTGTCGGAAGAAGCGGTGCTCGGTTTTGAATACGGCTATGCGACCGCGCAACCGTTCGAGCTGGTGATTTGGGAAGCGCAATTCGGCGATTTTGTGAACGGCGCACAAGTCGTCATCGATCAATTTATCGCCAGCGGCGAGACTAAATGGGCACGTTTGTGCGGTCTCAGTTTGTTCCTGCCGCATGGTTACGAGGGGCAGGGCCCGGAGCATTCCTCGGCGCGGCCCGAGCGTTTCCTGCAACTCTGCGCGGAACACAATATTCAAGTGGTGGTGCCCTCCACGGCGGCGCAGTTGTTCCACATGATTCGTCGCCAATCGTTGCGGCCGATGCGCAAGCCATTAATTGTGATGATGCCGAAATCGCTCTTGCGCAAGAAAGAAGCAACGTCACCACTGGAAGATTTGGCGAATGGAAAATTTGAAGTCGTTATCGGCGAGACGGAGAAACTCAACGCGAAAAAAGTGAAACGGCTGATTTTTTGCGCGGGCAAGGTTTATTACGACCTTATCGCCGAGCGCACCAAACGCGCCATCGACGATATCGCCATCATGCGCATCGAGCAGCTTTATCCATTTCCACACGAAGAATTCGAGGAGCAGATCGCGCTGTACCCCAACGCGAAATCGGTGGTGTGGGTGCAGGAAGAGCCGGGTAATCAAGGTGCATGGCACCGCATTCAGCACTACCTCCTGCGCAACATGCGCGCCGATCAGACCTTGAGCTACTCGTTACGTCCGTCGTCGGCGTCGCCTGCGGTTGGCTACAGCAGCAAGCATGCCGAGCAACAACGAGAATTGGTCGAAGCCGCGTTGACCTGGGAAAGTGCCGTCGCAAAGAAAGCGACGCACGCACAGATGGGGATTTTGGCAAAGGCGGCCGAATAGATATCTGAATTGAAGCCGCTCCCAAGGGGCATGGGAACACTTGAAACGAAGTAGACGGCAGCGTCAGGGGACGGCGGTTGGGGCAGGTTGAATTTTTTCATTCTCGCTTTCTACATCGCAAGAAGTTGCCAATCAGAAAACCGAACAAAGGAAACACCATGCAGATCGAAGTCAAAGTTCCGCCACTTTCCGAATCAATCACCGAAGCGACCCTTGTTTCATGGCACAAAAAAGTCGGCGACGCAGTCAAGCGCGATGAAAATCTGATCGACATTGAAACCGACAAAGTGGTGATGGAGCTGCCCGCGCCGGCCGATGGCGTCATCGTCAAAATTCTCAAGGCCGATGGCGGCTTAGTGGCGGCAGGCGAAGTGATCGCGATGATTGATTCCGAAGGCAAGGCGGCGGCCGCCGCACCCGTGGTGGCCGCAGCGAGTGCCAAAGCGGCACCTGTAGCGCCTCCCGCCGTAAGCGCCGCAGCGAGCCCTTCCGCCGCGAAGATCGCCGCCGAAAACAATGTCAATACCGGCGACATCGCCGGCACCGGTCGCGGTGGACGTGTGACCAAGGAAGACGTGGTCAACAAGGTTTCCGGCGCGTCGACTGCGCCAGCCCCCGCCGCTAAACCCGTATCGCCCGCACCAGCAATACAACTTTCTACCGGTGACCGCACTGAACAACGCGTACCGATGTCACGCCTGCGCGCGCGTATCGCCGAGCGTCTGGTGCAATCGCAATCGACCGCCGCGATTCTCACCACGTTCAATGAAGTGAACATGGCACCGGCAATTGATCTGCGTAACAAATACAAAGAAAAATTCGAGAAGGAACACGGTGTAAAGCTGGGCTTCATGTCGTTCTTCGTGAAGGCGGCGGTGCATGCGCTGAAAAAATATCCGATCGTCAACGCCTCGATCGACGGCAACGAAATCGTCTATCACGGTTACTACGATATTGGCATCGCGGTAGGCTCCGAGCGAGGGCTGGTGGTGCCGATCCTGCGTGACGCAGACCAGATGTCAATCGCTGGCGTAGAGAAAAAGATCGCCGAATTCGGCCAGAAAGCCAAGGACGGAAAACTGACGATCGAAGATTTGTCCGGCGGTACATTCTCGATTTCCAACGGCGGCGTGTTCGGCTCGATGCTGTCCACGCCGATCATCAACCCGCCGCAATCGGCGATCCTCGGCGTGCATGCGACCAAGGAGCGCCCGGTAGTTGAGAACGGTCAAATCGTCATCCGCCCAATCAATTATCTTGCGATGAGTTACGACCATCGCATTATCGATGGCCGTGAGGCGGTGCTGGCGTTGGTCGCGATGAAAGAGGCGCTGGAAGATCCGGCGCGGCTGTTGCTGGATATCTAGGGCGGATTTCGTTGGCAAGCAAAAGATGGTCGCTCACCGGCGTATTCAGGCAGTTGTTGTTCTTCCTGTTGGGCGCGTTGCTCACCGGATTTCTTACCGTATTTTTCGCGAAATTTTTGGGCCACTATTTAGGCGCACATTTTGCGGTATCGCTTGGCGTCGGGTTCGCGGTGGCGCTCACGCTTTGGCTCTCACAATTGGTAAAGAGCCCCCCATTTCTACTGAAGGGTACATCGCCCCTGATCGCGGGATTTTGCGCGACGCTGGGCGTGCATATTTCCCGTGTGTGGTTAAGTTAGGAAATCGATATGTCGAAACAATTTGATGTCGTTGTCATCGGTGCCGGTCCCGGCGGATACATCGCAGCGATCCGCGCTGCGCAGTTGGGATTCAGCGTTGCGTGCATTGAGGGCTGGAAGAATCCCAAGGGCGAATTGGCGCTCGGCGGCACCTGCCTGAATGTCGGCTGCATCCCCTCCAAAGCGCTGCTGCAGTCGTCGGAAAATGTCGAGCAGCTCGAACACAAGTTCGCCGAACATGGCATCACGGCGGCGGGTGTGAAAGTCGATCTCGCCAAGATGCAAGCGCGCAAAGACGGCATCGTCGGCAAGATGACCAAGGGGATTGAGTTTTTATTTCGCAAAAACAAAGTCACCTGGCTCAAAGGCTTCGGCAAATTCACTGCGGCCGGCGACGTGTACACGATTGAAGTCTCGCAAGGCGCCGCGAGAGAAAGTGTCGCCGCGAAGTACGTGATCATCGCCACCGGCAGCAAGGCGCGGCATCTTGCAGGCCTTACTGTCGATAACATCAATATCTGCGACAACGAAGGCGCGCTTGCATTTGCGGCAGTGCCGAAGCGCCTCGGCGTAATCGGCGCGGGCGTGATCGGGCTTGAGTTGGGCAGTGTTTGGCGACGCTTGGGTTCAGATGTGACGGTGCTGGAGGCGCTGCCGAATTTTCTTGGAGTTACCGATGAAGCGATCCAGAAAGAGGCCTGGAAAGTATTCACAAAGGAACAGGCGCTGAATATTCGTCTAGGTGTGAAGATTGAAAAAGTTGTGCAGAAAAAGACCGGCATCAG
This sequence comes from Betaproteobacteria bacterium, assembly GCA_043744315.1. Classification (GTDB taxonomy): domain Bacteria; phylum Pseudomonadota; class Gammaproteobacteria; order Burkholderiales; family Usitatibacteraceae; genus UKL13-2. Next base: position 10,562 of record JAYTUX010000438.1, read on the forward strand.
CGTTGATTACACCGACGAAAAAGGCCTTGCGCAAAAACTCGAATGCGACAAGCTAATCGTCTCGGTCGGTCGCGTGCCGAATACCGACGGGCTCGGTACGGGTAATGTTGGCGTGAAACTGACCGAGCGCGGATTCATCGACGTGGACGATCATTGCAAAACCAATCTTCCCAATGTGTACGCGATCGGCGACGTGGTGCGCGGCCCGATGCTCGCGCACAAGGCCGAGGATGAAGGTGTGGCCGTGGCGGAAACCATCGCCGGCCAGAAACCGCATGTCGATTTCAACACCATTCCGTGGATCATTTACACCTCGCCAGAAGTCGCATGGGTCGGCAAGACTGAGCAGCAGTGCAAGGCCGATGGCATCGCCGTGAAGACGGGGCAGTTTCCCTTCGCCGCCAATGGCCGCGCGTTGGGGCAAGGCGAATCCGGTGGCTTCGTGAAGATCGTGGCCGACGCAAAAACGGATCGGATTCTGGGCGCGCATATCATCCACGCGCATGCCTCGGAATTGATTCAGGAGTTGGTCACCGCGATGGAATTCAAGGCCGCGTCGGAAGACATTGCACGCATCGTCCATGGGCACCCGACCTTATCGGAAGCGGTACGTGAAGCCGCGCTGGCGGTGGATAAACGCACCTTGAACATGTAATGCATGACATTCTGCGCTGATGCGAAACTCTGTGTTGGGAGCGGCGTTCAGGCTGAAAATGGCTGGAAAGGCCCGCCAGTGCTAGGATTTACCGTACAGCGTGACGAATCCCCCGTAGGCCGGATCAGTCCTCCTTACGCATCACATTTGAAAAACACCGATGATCGCTGAAGCAAATTTGTTGCCGAACATCACCGGTGAAGTCACCGAAATCGAGCGCATCGAGGCGTCCGGCCCGCTTGAGTGGTACTGGAAATTTTCGCAACAGTCGGAATTCGAATCCGACCCCGCGCAACTTGCAGTGTTGCGGCATCTCGAACGATTGCATGACGATCTTGAACAATATCGTCAATATCGTCAGGGCAAAATCAATCGCCTGGTGACCAATTTCGGCGGTGGAAAAAAACCGCCGCGCGGCCTGTATGTGTGGGGCGGCGTCGGACGCGGCAAATCGTTGATGATGGATGCGTTCTACAACGTCTGCACATTGAAGCGAAAACGCCGCGTACACTTTCATGAGTTCATGCGCGAGATTCACGCCGCGATGCAAGCGCATGCGGGCGAGGAAGATCCACTCGATCCCGTCTCCGACACTATCGCGCGGCAACTGCGCTTGCTGTGCTTCGATGAATTCCATGTGAGTGACATTGCCGACGCGATGATCCTTGGCCGTTTGCTGGAAATGCTGATCAACAAAGGCGTGGTGCTGGTGATGACCTCGAACTACCAGCCCGATGATTTGTATCCCAATGGCCTGCAACGCGCGCGCTTCACTCCGGCCATCGAGATTCTGAAGACCGAGCTCGAAGTCGTGGAAATTTCCGGGCAGCGCGATCATCGTCGGCGCATTCTCGAATCGATTGCCGTGTATCACACGCCCATCAAGCCGGCTGCCGAACAAGCTCTCGCGCGCGCCTTTGAAGCGATGTCCAAGGCGACGTATTCGACGAATGGTCACATCATGCTCGGCGCGCGCCAAATCACTTTCATACGCCGAGCCAAAGGTGTGCTGTGGTGTACGTTTGAAGAATTGTGCGTGAAGGCGCGTTCGCAAGTGGATTATCTGGAAATCGCGAGTGCCTATCATACGGTGCTGGTGTCCGGCATTCCGCAACTGCATGCACGCGATCGCGCCGATGTAGTGCGGCGCTTGACGTGGATGGTCGATGTTTTTTACGATCAGCGCGTGAAACTAATTTGCTCGGCAGAGGCCCAACCGGAATGGCTGGTGGTTGGTGATCGTGTCGCTGGTCGTAGCACGGGTGGCACAGGCGGCGCATCGCAGGCAGTGGGTGGCGATGTGACATTGATGGTGTCTGCCGAATTTGCACGTACCGCGTCGCGTTTGAAAGAAATGCAATCGAAAGAATATTTTTCCAGGAAGCACGCCTCGGCGGCGGATCCGCGGGTATTGGAAAGAGGGTAATGAAACATCACTTTCAAAAATTTGCTGTCATCCTGAGCAGCGCGAAGGATCTTGTCGCGTCAAGATCTTTCGCGTTGCTCAGGATGACAATGATATTTTTCATGGCGACGGTGATCTTGCGTCCTGTCGCCGCCGCGACCAACTATCAGGACATGTGGTGGAATCCTGTGGAATCCGGATGGGGTATCAATATCACCCAGCAGGACAACACCATGTTTGCGGTGTGGTTCATTTACGGCGCGACCGGGCAGCCGCTATGGCTGGTGATGTCGAATGCGCAGCGATCGGGTGCAGCGGGAAATACGTTTATCGGCGATTTGTTTCAAACCACCGGCACGGCGTTTTCAACGGTGCCGTTTGTGCCATTGGGTACGGCGAACGTAAACAAAGTGGGCCAAGCAACGTTTGTGTTCTCGGATGCGCGCACGGCCAGTGTTACTTACACCGTGAATGGCACGCAAGTGGTGAAATCAATTACGCGGCAGTTATTATCAAATCTCAATCTCACTGGCACCTACTTCGGCGGAATCTTTCGCACCGCAGCCTGCACCAACAGCGGCGTCAGCAATAGCACTTTCCAAATTGACCACACGCCCGCAACCGGCGCGGTGCGCATCGTCGAAGCGGGCGGAAACCTGTGTTTGTTCACCGGTACGACCACGCAATTTGGTTCCATCCTCGAGGCCGCCGGAAATTATCAGTGTCAGGGCGAAACCGGCACCTGGACCGGCAAGGAAGGCATCGCGACAGAATCCAGTCTGTCGATCAAGCTCGCGCTGCAAACCGGTGCCGGTATTTGCAACGCAACCTTTGGTGGATTCAAGTCGCCGTGAAAGCGATCATGCAATCGTTCAAAGGAATCCTGCTGACAAAATCCGACGCCGGATTCAACGCAGCGCTCACCAACATTGGCGTATCGCAATTGCCAGCTGAAGGCGATGTCACGGTTACCATTGAGTACTCCACCATCAATTACAAGGATGGCCTCGCGATCTGCAACAAATCTCCTGTGGTTCGGAAATGGCCGATGGTCGCTGGTATAGACGGCGCGGGGACGGTGATTGAAAGCCAACATCCAGACTGGAAAGTGGGCGATAAATTCATCCACACCGGATATGGCGTCGGTGAAACGCATTGGGGATGCCTTGCCGAAAGGGCGCGTTTGAAGGGCGAATGGCTGGTGCCATTACCTGCATCCCTTAACACTCGTCAGGCGATGGCGATTGGAACGGCAGGATTCACCGCTATGCTCGCGGTGATGGCAATTACCGAACATGGCATTAAACCGGCC
>JAYTUX010000439.1:0-13875 GCA_043744315.1 Betaproteobacteria bacterium
CTTCATGTCGGACGCCCTTTCGTTAAGTGGTGAGTTACAGCACTTCCACTTTGGCACGTTGATGCCGGTAGAGGGGGCGTCCATCCCATTAGCACTGGAACGGCGTTTCTGGCATAAAAGCCTGGAACGCCGCTCCAGTACTAGACTTTACTTATTATTAGGCGCGCTCCAGCAGCATCGCGCCACCCTGCCCGCCGCCGATGCACAATGACGCGGCCGCACGTTTGCCGCCTGTGCGCTCCAGCACTTTCAAGGCGTGCAGCACCACACGCGCACCAGAAGCGCCGATCGGATGACCGATCGCAATCGCGCCACCATCGACGTTAAATTTGGCGCGGTCCATTCTTCCGAACGCTGCATCAAGCCCTAGTTTTTCCTTGCAATACGAATCCGACTCCCATGCGGCGAGGCAGCCGAGCGCCTGCGCGGCGAAGGCTTCATTGATCTCAAGCGCGTCGAGATCGGCGAGGCCAAGTCCGTTGCGTTTCAACATCGGCGTGATCGCATGCACCGGCCCCAATCCCATTTCTGCCGGGTCAAGCGCGCTCCATTGGGAATCGACGATGGCACCGATTGGTTTCAAGTCGTATTTTTTTACCGCGTCTTCGGACGCCAATATCAACATCGCGGCACCATCGGTCACTTGCGAAGAATTTCCGGCGGTGACGGCTCCGTAGGTTTTATCGAACACCGGGCGCAATTTTGCGAGACGCTCGGGTGTTGAATCGGTGCGCACGCCGTCGTCCTCTTTATAGACATTGCCCCTGCCGTCGATCAGCGGTTCAATTTCGCCGAAGTGCCCTGCGGCGCGACCGGCGATGACTTTCAAATGCGATTCAGCCGCGAACGCATCCATCATTTCGCGGCTGATACCGAAGCGTTTCGCGACGATTTCGGCGGTCTGGCCCATCGACAATTTGACGATGGGGTCATTGAGCCCTTTCAATATCGCAATCACCGGAGTCAAGTATGCAAGCCGGAATTGCACGGCCACACCCGCGCGTTGGCCGAACGACTTTGCGGCGTACCAATCGGCGAGCCAATTCACCATTGCCGGGCCGAACAGCAGCGGCGCGTGGCTCATCGCATCCGTCCCGCCGGCCAACACCAGATGCGATTTGCCGGTGAGAATATTCATGCACGCTGAATCGAGCGCCTGCATGCCCGAGGCACAATTACGCATGACTGTCCACGCTGGTACATTGTCGCCGCAGCCCAATCGAAGTGCGACAATACGACCGATGTTCGCTTCATCGGCCGAGGGCATGGCCGCACCGACGATGACTTCATCGAATTGGTTCGGCGCAAACTTCTGGCGAGCGAGCAATGCTCGACCGCATCCCACCGCGAGATCGCTGCCGGTGAATGGCCCTAGTTTGCTTTTGGCTTTCAGGAATGGGGTGCGCGCGCCATCAATCACAAAGACGCGGTTCTTGTTCGCCATCGCCATTACTCTGCCGCCTCCGCTTGCTGCCATTTGGGCAACTCAGCTTGCTTGCCGAAGTGCGGATCGAAATCGTCCACCCGGATCACGTCGCGTTGCAATATGCGCATGCGTTTCCATTGCGCCAGTTCGGTTTCAGTGATAACGGAGAGACGCATCGCCTCGTCCCATTGCGCATCGCCGCCACGCACGGTAAGTCGTCCGGCTTTTTTCGCGGCCTTGACTTTAGCCTCGATCGGCTCGACGGCGATAACGGCATGCATCGCGGCTTCGAGTCGACCGATCACATCGTTTTCATCTTTTGGCAAATAGATGCCGGCGATGAGACGATTGCGCGCGGCCGACGGCTGAATCAGGAGTTCGGCGACATCATGGCCCATTTCGTCGCTCGGCTGAATCAGTGTGAGGCCGCGCGGAAATACCAAACGGCGCAGCACGAACGCGATCAACCGGTTCGGGAAATTGGCGATGATGCCGTCGAGTGCCACCTGGATTTTGAACGACGAATCGTATAGCGCCCAGCGCAACAGCGGAAGTTCATCCTGTTGGCGGCCACGCTGGTCGTAGAATTTCAGCGCGCACGACGAGAGATACAAAAGCGACAGCACATCGCCAAGGCGTGCGGAAAGTTTTTCTTTGCGCTTCAGCGAGCCACCGATGACGAACATGCTTACGTCGGCCAACAACGCAAACGCCGTCGAGAAACGCGTCATTTGCTGGTAGTAACGTTTGGTGTCTTCGCAGGCGGGCGATGGCAAGCCACGACCGCCGGTGATGCCCATCCACATCGAGCGCGCCGCGTTCGAGAGCGTGAATTTGATATGTTCCCAGAACGCATTGTCGAATTTCTCCAGCGAATCTTCACCCGCCGCTTTCATTTCTTTCAGCACCCATGGATGGCAACGAATGGCGCCCTGGCCAAAAATAATCAGCGAGCGCGTGAGAATATTTGCACCCTCGACCGTGATTGCGACGGGAATCATTTGATACGCGCGGCCGAGATAATTATTCGGGCCGAGGCAGATGCCTTTGCCGCCGTGAATGTCCATCGCATCGTTGATAACAATGCGCATGCGTTCGGTCATGTGGTACTTCGATATGGCCGACAACACCGATGGTTTTTCCCCCATATCCAGCGCGCCGGCGGTGATGGTCCGGCACGCATCCATCAAATAGGTGTGGCCGCCGATTCGCGCGAGCGGTTCTTCAATACCTTCAAATTTTCCGATCGGCGTTTTGAATTGCTGGCGCACGCGCGAGTACGCGCCGCACGCCATTGAGGCAAATTTTCCGGCGGCGATCGATTGCGCGGGCAGTGAAATCGAACGTCCCGCCGCCAAACATTCCATCAACATCCGCCAACCTTCACCGAGCATTGGTTGACCACCGATGATCCAATCCATCGGAATGAATACATCCTTGCCGGAATTCGGGCCGTTCATGAAGGCGCCGTTCAGCGGGAAATGGCGGCGACCGATATTCACGCCTTTGTGCGAGGTTGGGATCAGCGCGCAGGTGATGCCAAGTTCAGTTTTGTCGCCGAGCAATTTGTCGGGGTCATAGCACTTGAAAGCGAGGCCGAGAATGGTCGCAACCGGACCAAGCGTGATGTAGCGTTTTTCCCATGTGACGCTGACACCGAGTGTCTCGCGGCCTTCCCACATTTGTTTGCAGACAATGCCGACGTCCGGCATCGAGGCGGCGTCAGAGCCGGCTTCGGGTGCGGTCAACGCAAAGCAGGGAATTTCCAGGCCTTTTGCGAGGCGCGGCAGGTAATAATTTTTCTGATCGGACGTGCCGTAATGCAGCAAGAGTTCGCCCGGCCCCAATGAGTTCGGCACCATCACCGAAATTGCGGCGGTGCTGCTGCGGGTGGAGATTTTCATCACCACTTGCGAGTGCGCGTAGGCCGAGAAGCCCATGCCGCCGTATTCCTTGGGGATGATCATCCCCAGGAAGCCCTTGTCCTTGATGAATTGCCAGACATTTGGCGGAAGGTCATTCAATTCATGTGAGACCCGCCACTCGTCGACCATGCTGCACAATTCCTCGGTCGGTCCTTCGACAAACGCTTGTTCCTCGGCGGTAAGCTTCGGTGCGGGATAGTCCAGCAGCTTGTTCCAATCAGGCTTGCCGCTAAACAGATCGCCATCCCACCACACGGTGCCCGCTTCGAGCGCTTCCTGCTCGGTCTGCGACATCTGCGGCAACAGTTTTTTGTAGATCCTGAAAATCGGTGCGCTCAAAAAGCTTTGCCGAACCGATTTCACCACCGACACCACGGCAATGCCGATGAATGCGAGCCAGGCAATTCCGACAATCGCACTCGGCAGGGATCCAGTGACCGTGAGGGCTGCCAGCCCGATGCCCGCAACGAGCGCCCACACGGCAGCGGACGCAACGTGATATGCAAGCACCCAAATCAAGCCGATGGCCAGGGCCAAAATGAATAATGTCGTCAACATGATGACGTCTCCTTTTCAATTACTGCGATAAATAACAATTTCAAATTTAGGCTTCCGCGAACCATTGATGCGAACCGGGCGCGTTGTCGTTCTCGACTGGTGAGCGCAGACCCGCTGCCAAAAATGGGGCGAGGCGCCGTAATACTTTTTCATCGTTGTCCGCTTCGCCCGGCTGGAACTGCGCGATCATTTTTAGCGCGTCGGTGCCGGCCAGCGTGTAGGAAAGCGCTCCCATTACAAAATGCAATCGCCAGGACAATTCCTCGCGCGGAATATGCGGCAGCGCGTGCGAGAACGCGGCACGAAATCGCGCGATCATTTCCGCGTATTGCGACGACAGGAATTCGCGAATAAAAGGTGCGGGATCGGCGTAGGCGCGACCCAGCAAACGCAAAAAATTCTTGCCGCCGGTTTGATGATCGCGTGCCAGTTTCAGCGCGGGGATGAACATTGCGGAAATGATGTTTTCGCATGTCAGGGGCACATTACCGGATGCTGCTTCATACAAGGAAAGCAGGCGCATCCGGTCCTGATTCATCGGATCAAGGCGCCGGGTCAACACCGACTGAAACAATTCTTCTTTTGAGCCAAAGTGGTAATTGACAGCGGCCAGATTGACGGCAGCAGCTGTCGTGATCAGGCGCAGCGACGTCGCTTCAAAGCCATGTTCCATGAAAAGCTCTTCGGCCGCATCAAGGATGCGCGACTTGGTATCGACGAATTCTGCCGGCCTATCGGCCGTGAATTCACTGCCGCGGGGGATTCTGGGGATCGTGCCTATTGCCATAAGATGTTTTTAATCAGCTAGTTATGAAAAATCTTCTATAGATTCAAACGTTCGTTTGAAATGAGCGTATTACTGACCTGTCGAGGTGTCAATTACTTTCTATGTTGCAGTGCAATATGTTTGGTGCGCAGAGGGCAAGTTGCCCAAGAAAGAGGTCGAAAAAAAAGCCGCTGGATCGCTCCAGCGGCTTTTCTTGAGTGATCCGAAAATCAGCTCTTTTTGATCTTTTCGAGCATCTTGAATAGGGACTTGCTTGAGCCCATAAACAGACGCTTGTATTCTTTGCCCAGGCAACGACGCTCAAGTGTGTTGCGACGGGTACGTTTCTTTTCTCCGGCCATGATGTTCCCCTGCGGTAATGATTGTGAATATGTCAATTATAGCCGAATGGGGAACTGCCAGTGCCCCATTCTGGCGTCGTTTGGGCTAAGCGCCGGTGCGTTGCATCGGTGCTTTTAACGCTTCACTCAACGAATCCAGACTATCCGACAAATGCGCCTTGGCCTCGGCACTCATTGGTTTTGCCATTGCAACGCTGATTTGCTGGCGCAGCGCGATCGCATGCATCCGTTGCAGGCTACGTGCATCGGCCGGCGTCGTGAGTGCGGGGCGAACCAACACATTGACGAGGCGCTTGGTATGTTCGCGTTGCAGATTGCGGCGAATTGGCCCGATGTCGCCGCCATTTTTCAATTCGCTCCAAATCGCATTTGACAGGGTCGAATAAAGCTCCGATAGTTTGAACGACGTCGCAGGGTTGTCGAGTTTTTCGGCGCTGCCCAAAATCCGCGTCGCTACGGCGTCGCTTAACAGCTGGTTCAACACGTTACGTTGAATCGTCAATACTTCCGTACCAAGCGAGAAATCGGTACCCCCTGCATTGCCGGCAATACCAGTTGCGTCCTCCCGGTCAAGATAATCTACCGTTAAGCGACGCATGAATTCCGGCTTAAATTTGAAGCTGTCCGCCGAAAACAGGCCTTTTTCAACCAGCTTCAACGCTGCGCGCTGTTTTTCCGCGGGAATCGGATTTAGAGGCGAACGCGAAGTACCGGCTGAATCGCGGAGCACCGTGACGCCGCCAACGTATTTTGCCGTCCTCGCCGAGGCCGCACCAATTTGTGCGAGCCCGCGGGCCATCGTGCGTCGAAGAATCGCGTAACTCTCACCCTCCTTCAGGGGTTTGTTTTGCCAACGCTCCCACAATTCGCGGGCCATTCTCACGCGTTGTTCGTTGAACTTTAGCGGATCGCTGCCCAAGTCACTGACGTTGACCTCGGGATCGATGCCTTCGACGTTGTCACGGTCGTTGGCAAACGCGAGCAGCGGCTCCGAGGAGCGCGCCAGAATTTTCTTCAATTCTGCCGCTTCGTCTTTGAGATCAAGCGGCTTATAGGCATACTCGATCGCCCAATAGTCGTAGGGCCCCAGTGTGTGCATCGCGTAGGCACCTTGCGGCTTACCCGACTCGGCGATATTGATCGCGTTGTATTCCATCACCGATCCGGCGATGCCATTCTTGCGCGTAAATTCGGCGTCGGCGAGTTGCTCGGCGGTGTAGATGGAGGACGCGCGGAAATTATGCTGAAGACCCAGTGTATGACCGACTTCGTGCATCATCGTATCCTTCAAGTCTTCGAGCACGAATGCCTCCGCCTCTGGACTGTCGGGATCAATGTCACCGCGCGCTTCGAGCAAATCCATCGCGAATCCACCTTCCAGCGCAGCGTGTTCGGCGATGGAACAAAAACCATTTTCGTGGTCACCGGCAAGATGCGCGGCGGTAGCCCCGATTTCCTCGACGCGGAAATTGCGGTGATTGCGCAATCTCACCACGTCGACGCCGATGTCGGCATCCAGAATTTCGCCGGTACGAGGATCCCACTGGCTGGGGCCGATCGCGCCGAAGGCCGGTCGAGCAGTCGTCATCCAGGTGACAGACGCACGGCGCGTATCGAGGCTTTCCCAATCGGCGTCGTCGGGTTGAATTTGTACTTGCACGGCATTCTTGAAACCGATGCGCTCGAAGGCCTTGTTCCATTCGAGAATGCCCTCGGTGATCGCAGGCCGGTATTTGTCAGGAATGCTGCGATCCAGCCAAAAGACGATCGGTTTTCTTGGCTCTGACATCGCAGCTGCCTGATCCTGCTTTTCGAGGCGCCAGCGCGTCACGTATTGAGTGACAGGAATGCGGGCAGAATCGCCAGTGAAATCCCAGTGACTGGTCGAAAAATAACCGACACGCGGGTCGGCCTTGCGTGGTGCCATTGGTATTTCGGGTAAACGCGAAAAATTGTATTGCCAGCCGAGGAACAGGCTGCGGACATCCTGAAGCGTGCGCGGCAATGGGGTGGCGGGTGTGGGTCCGGGAACCACTGGCGGCAGCACCACTCGAGCCAGCGCATAGTGCGCTCGCACATTCACATTGGTTTCTTCGGCAACGCTGCGCGCTTTCACTATGTTGGAATTGCGCGCATCGAATGCGTAGGGCTGACGAAAGGCACGCTCGAGCAGGGTGTTTCCGGATCCAATATCTGTGAGCAACAAGGCGTTGACCTCGACCAACACCGATTTTCGCTCCGGATGCGGAAGGCTGACGACGGCAGCACTGGCCACCAGGCTATCCGAGAATCCCTGTTCCACCGCGCGCGCTTCACGGCTGCCGGGTTTGGCCGAGTATTGCAAATTCTTCGCGACCAGTTGCATCTGATTTCCCGCTTTGCGGAAGGTGCCAACTGAGTGTGAGCCGATGAGTCCGTTGTAGCCCATCAATCCACCGAACAAGAGTTGCTCGCCAATGCCGTGCGAGAGATTTGCGGTAAACAGAAATGGCCAATTGAGTTGCTCGGGCTTGATCTCGATCCAGACCTTGTCGTCCTTCTCGTACAGGTTAAACAACCCGGGAATTTCCTTGGCGTCCTTGATGACCTCCTTGAATGGCTTCGGCGCGCCGGCAGCGGCAGGTGGTGTTGCGGGCGCTGCCGCGGCGGCGGGAGGCGGCGCGGCGACGGCAACGGGCGCGGGTGCCTGTGCAAACGCATTCGCGGATATCGCGATGGAAATGGCAACACTCAGGGTATTCCGCGCTAGCGAACGGTTGGACGCATTCTTGAATGGGTACGGCATGGGTATCCTTTCCTCGTGGGAAAAAATTACGTGTGAGATCGGGTGGGTTTGTCCAAATTCTCGGTGCTATTACGGAGAGGACGCCGACGTACCTCGGTGTCGCGCAGACGATGCATTCAGGACAATGTTGAAACGCTGCAACAAGAATTTTAATTGGGATTAGTTCGTCCCAATGTAACAAACTGAAACGGAGACCGAAGTCTCCGTTTTTTGCGTTCCTAAGGTTTTCGTCAAACCGAAAATGACGACCCGCATCCGCAGGTACTGGTGGCGCTTGGGTTTTTGATCACGAACTGCGCCCCTTCGAGACCTTCGGTGTAATCGATTTCAGCACCGACAAGGTATTGATAGCTCATCGGATCAATCAGCAGCTTGACGCCGTTTTTTTCCATCACGGTATCGTCTTCATTGGCAATTTCATCGAATGTGAAGCCGTATTGCAATCCCGAGCAGCCGCCGCCGGTGACGAATACGCGCAGCTTCAATTCGTCGTTACCTTCTTCGATGATCAGCGATTTCACCTTGTCTGCCGCGTTATCGGTGAAGAGCAATGGTGCGGGCATCATGGACATGTCATTCATGGTCAATCTCCGGAAAACGTCTTTTGTTACGGTTCAAATGAGGGCAATGCGGGCAAATACAACCCGCGCTATGCCTGATTGGTCGAGGCAGGCTTGAATTCGATTACTTTGTCGGTCGTTTTGACACCACTTTCATGCACCATCCTACCCATCACAATGGCCCCGACGTGAATCTCGATGGTCTTGTAACTGACATCGCCAGTGACACGTGCCTTCGGCAACAGTTCGAGATACTCTTTGGCGCGCACCGGCCCTGCAACCGTGCCATTGATTACGACGTGACCCACCTCGATTTCGCCTTCGATTTTAGCCATCTCTGAGAGCACCAGCGTGCCGGGCTTCTCGCCGACGGCTTTGATATTGCCCTTCACGCAACCATCGACGCGCAATCCGCCGGTGAAATTGACGTCGCCGGTGATCGTTGTACCTGCGCCGATGAGGCTGTCGATGGGACTGGGTTTGTTGGATTTATTGCCGAACATAGCGATCCTCCTAAAAATTAATGCTGCGCTGGCTGCGTACATCATACCCCGGCAGGCCCAAAACGCGTAGTTGCACGCTCTTCAGTTGCGATCCTTCAGGAATTTTAAAACGCCCGTCCACTTTCTGATAGTAGCGGAATTCGAGTTCGCCGCCGGGCACCTTCAATTGCTGATCGGGCGGAAAACTCAATGTTGCGGACTGCGCGCCGGTTTGGACGCGCACAATCACCTGCACTTTGCCTTTGAAATCCTGCTTTCGCTGGCCGCCTTGCGTCAGCAGCAGGCGGTAACGGTATTCGTTGGGCAATGCGTCTGGCTCGACTTTCAAATTGGTGATTGCGAGTCCTTCGGGCACGCTGCCGGTCGACATGATATTGCGCAGAAATCCCAGGTCTTCCTTGAGCCCTGCATTTTCTTCCTGCAATTGCGCGAGATTTTTGGTGAATTCCGCCTGCGACGCCTTTTCAACACTCAGTTGGCTCTCGCGCTCATTTAGCAACGTTTTCGTCAGCGCAAATTCGCGTTTCAGACGCTCGTTTTCAGTCGTAAGTTTGGCAATTTCAGCGGTTGCTTCCTCTCGATTGAACCCGGTGATCTTGTAGCTGTTGTCAACCAGATACCACGCCACCGCCGCCGCAACGCCCATCATCAGCCCATAGCTGCCGAACTTCACGTACCAAGGCGTATGCATGCGAATCGCGACTTTTTCGGATCGAATGCCGATTTTCGAGCGAATTTTTCGCCAGGTACCGCGAAGTTTGAATTCGCTCAGCATCGATATGGCCAAAACATTGTCGTTGATTCCATGTCGTTGGCGGTTCCAAAATGGGAAAAAAGCCGCGAGTTGCGGCTTTTTCCTTCGGGTCGCGCAATAACCGGCTAGCGCTTCGAGAATTGCTTGCGACGACGTGCTTTGTGGAGCCCGACTTTTTTACGTTCGACTTCACGCGCATCGCGGGTCACGAATCCGGCTTTGGACAACACCGGTTTCAACGTTGCATCGTAATCCAGCAACGCGCGGGTAATGCCATGGCGCACTGCGCCGGCTTGGCCTGATTCGCCGCCGCCGAACACATTGACCATGATGTCGAATTTATCGACGCTGCCGACCAATTCGAGTGGCTGACGCACGACCATGCGACCGGTCTCGCGGGAAAAATACACGTCGAGCGGCTTGTCGTTGACAACGATGTCGCCCTTGCCGGGCTTCATGAATACGCGCGCGACCGAGCTCTTGCGACGCCCTGTACCGTAATGATATTTACCGACCATTGTCTCGGTTCCTTAGATCTTGAGTTCTTGGGGTTGCTGGGCGCTGTGAGGATGCGTGCTACCCGCATAAACCTTCAGCTTCTTGATCATCGCATAGCCCAACGGGCCCTTGGGCAGCATGCCTTTAACGGCTTTTTCAAGCACGCGTTCAGGATGTTTTGCCTGCAACTTGGTGAAATTGGTTTCATAAATGCCGCCGGGATAGCCGGTGTGGCGGAAATACTTTTTGTCTTCGGCTTTGTTACCGGTGACACGCAGTTTTTCGACATTGGTGACAACGATGAAATCACCGGTATCGACGTGCGGCGTGTACTCGGGTTTGTGCTTGCCGCGCAAACGAAGTGCGACTTCTGATGCCAGACGGCCGAGGATTTTGTCAGTCGCGTCGACATGCAGCCACGCGTGGACAACTTCATGCGGTTTCGCGGAAAAGGTTTTCATTGCTATGCTCGCTTGTGTATTGCCGCCGGACATTTGAAACGTCTTGAACGGCGGACCGTGTGCTGGTAAACGACCGGCGGTTTTCCGCGTTGCCGACGCGCCTCGCGTGCGTCGCGGAGAAAAATCCCGTCGTTGCTGCTCGCCAAGCAAACGGGGGGTACCTGGCGGAACTGGAAATTATAATAAATTCAAGCACTCCGTGTCAAATTCGGTTCACGAGCGATGCGCGAGGTGGCATCGAGAACCGGTGGCAGTGGTGTGTTGGCTATACTGGTGGCTTCAACCGCCAATCGGAGAATTTAGGTGAAAGTACGGGTCAAATGGATCGAAGGCGTCGCCTTCAAGGCCGAATCGGAAAGCGGCCACACTCTCTTGATGGATGGCTCACCCGACGTCGGCGGGAAAAATCTCGGACCACGCCCAATGGAAACGGTGTTGATGGGAACAGGGGGATGCAGTGCAATCGATGTGATTCTGATTCTCAAAAAGGGGCGTCAGCAGGTCAAGGATTGCGTCGTGAATGTTACGGCTGAGCGTGCGCTCACTGACCCAAAGGTCTTTACGGCTATTCACTTTCACTACATAGTCACTGGAGTTGAATTGAGTCGGCAGAAAGTCGAGCGTGCGATCAAGTTATCGGCGGACATTTATTGCTCGGCGACAGCGATGTTGGCGAAAACGGCGACGGTGACGCATGAATTTGAGATTTTGGAAACGACCAATCCTCATTGATTCCGGACATTTTGGCGGACAAGGCCGCCCTACGTGTACTGATTCCAAGTTCACAAACATCGAATTTCTTGACATCCTGAGCGCAGCGAAGGATCTCGTCCAACTATGACGAGATCTTTCGCTGCACTCAGGATGACAGTTTTTTTGTAGGGAGTTGGAGCAAAACAATACCCTACGGCACTCAAACCCAGTAGGTTGCCCCGGTCATGACTTTGGAAAAGCCGCGCATGGCGGCTTTTACCGGCACTGGCAACGGCGCAGCACCGTGTTCGATGCCCGTCTGTCCATGACGAATTTCGTCGTCGCGCATGGCTTCGAGAATCGCTCGGCTATCTGAATCTGCGGGAGAAATCCGATCAAGATGATCGTGCAAATGCGCTTCGACCTGGCGTTCTGTCTCGACCAGAAATCCCATGCTCCATTTGTCGCCTAATAGGCCTGACGCAACCCCCATACCAAAGGCGCCAGCGTAGAACAATGGGCTGAGGCGACTGCTGTGCCCGTCCAGTGCCGTAAGGCGCGCGTCGCACCAGGCAAGGTGGTCATGCTCCTCTCTCGCGGCGGCCAGCAGCATGTTGCGCACTTTCGGGGCATTCGCGACCAACGCTTGTCCCTGATAAAGCGCCTGCGCGCACACTTCTCCACAATGATTGATGCGCATGAGACGAATCGACTCTGCTTTCGTGCGCGCGTCGAGCACTTTGCTATCAACGGAACTATCCGCAACAGGCTGGGGACTGCGGCGCTCCGCATGCGGCTTGGCAAATACCGTACGCAAACCGGTATCGAGTTCGCAAATCAGACGATCAACCAGATTCATGTGTTGATTATAGAAACAAAACGGGCACCCGAAGGTGCCCGTTTTGGCAAATCGAAAGGCGACTTAGAACGTGTGACGTAAGCCCATGCCGAAGCCCTTTGGATCATTGCCTGCGGCAATCGCTGGCAACTGTGCGTCGGTCAAGGAGGCGGTGCCTGCGCCATTGTTCTTCATCGAGGCATAGCGCGCCATGAAGGTCGTCCGCTTCGAGAAGAGGTAGTCATAGCCGATCGCAGACAGCTTCGATTCCTGTTGGAGAGCAGCCGTTAACGCCTGCCCGTCCTTCAACTTCGCGGCCGTTGCGTGGAACTGGTGCATTCCCGCCGTGTAGGTGATGGCAACCTGGTTTGCCTTACGATCCCTCAATCCTGTCAATTCCGCTTTCTGCGTCAGCGCAGCAATCTTGATCGGGCCAAATACGAAGCTGCCCGCCAAGTTCTGTTGCTTCTCAGTGATACCGGCGGTCACTGTCGCGCCACGCTGGTCCTTATGCTTCTCGTTCGCATAATTGATGCGGAACGGACCCTGTGCATAGTCAATCGAGAAGCTGACATTCGACGGGTTAGCCGTCGCGGTCTTGGCTTCGTTTGCGCCATACATGAAACGTCCCGAGAAGCCGCTCATGTTCGGCGTCCAATACTGAATCATATTGTCTTCACGGCGATTAAACGTGCCGGTATTGATGGTGGTGGTTTGGCCGCCAATCGTGTTTTGGCCGAACGGATCAACAAAAATCGCCGACAACTTCATTGGGCTGTCCCAACGCCCTAGGACAATCGTACCAAAGCCGCCCTGCAGGCCCACACCGCTATTGCGGCTGGCGAACGTGCCGCCGCCAGCATCTGGGGGGGTCGCGGATTCCAGTTGGAAAAACGCTTTCAATCCGCCACCCAGATCTTCCGTACCGCGGAATCCGATCAATGATGAATTGTCGGCAACGGTGGTGCGGGTCGCCAGTGGGGTCGCGGTGCCGCTTGCCTTGAGGCTATTGGCCATTACCCAGATGCGGCCATACAGCGTCACCGGATTGGCCGATTGCGCCATGACCGCCGGGGCAAACGTTGCGCCCGCAATGGCGAGGACAATCAATTTCTTATTCATCACAAATCTCCTTTGGTTAATTTGAGGCTTTCTAATTCTTTATTTCGGGTACCGCAAAGATGCAATTCTAAGCGTTCGTGCATCTTTTCCCGAGTCATCGAACATGCAAATGCAGAATTCCTATGAGAAGCTAGACGCATATTGCCAAACTTGTCTGCTTTGCTCAAGTGCTCACGGTGAAATTGACCGGCCGTCATCCCACATGTTGTGTTTTTGCAACAAATGTATAAATTGTCACGGAAGGGTCATTTTTTCAAGTGCGGGAAAAGGCCCGTCAGCCCGGATCCCGGATCTGGAAGTGCCATCAGCGCCCCGCCGACCAAAAAGCTGCGAACCCCGCCCTGTGTCAGTCGCTGGGCAATTTCGGCACTATCGATGCCGCTCTCGCTGATCAGAAGCCGGCCAGCGGGAATCAATTCCTTCAATTGAAGGGTAGTCGTAATATCGGTGGTGAAACGCGTCAAATCCCGATTGTTGACACCAAGTAACGGCGTCTTGAGTTTAAGTGCCTGCATAAGCTCGCGCTCATTGTGCGATTCCGCAAGTACGGCAAGGCCCAATGACATCGCCAGTTCTTCCCATTCACGGAACAATTCAATTTCGACCGCGCCCATGATGAAGAGA
>JAYTUX010000440.1:0-13860 GCA_043744315.1 Betaproteobacteria bacterium
CCCAGATCTCATCAGCTTTGCAGACCAATCTAGCCCCATCGCCCATTCCCCCTGGCGCAAGTCAATTGAATCTGTTTGCTTTTTAACCGGACACTACTGACGAATTGGAACAAACTCTAGCACTGGCGGGCCTTTCGGAGCTAAATCAGCTGAAAAACCGCGCCGAATATAGGGCTTGAGATCCAGAATCGTCTGTCGCCCTCAACAATTTGTAACGCGAGTTCGAGCGGCTATGAACCACACCCCGCAGAGGAGATTTTCGCGCCCTCAGGTCAACAGCGAATTCATATGCCGCAACCGATCCGCGATCGAGCGCAACATTGCCACACCGATCGCAGGCTGGGTTTTCACAAGTGTGATCAGCGCATTGCGATTCACGGACAACAGCACGCAATCGGTTTTGGAAAGCGCGCTCGCCGTGCGTGGTGATTGATCGACCAGCGCCATTTCGCCGAAAGTGCCGCCAGCATTTACCGTCTCGACTTCATTGTTGCGAATGAATATGCCGACTTTGCCTTCCATTACCAGGTACATGCTGACACCCGCCTCACCTTCGCGCATGATAGCTTTGCCGGCGTCATAGCGAACGGTGGTGGCGTGCTGCAACGCGTCGTCCACGCGCGCGAGCAACTCCGGCGAGAAGGTGGCACCTTCACGCCCGGTGCGGACACCCGGCGCCGCTTTGCGTGTCGCGAGCCGCGCGGCGACAAATCGCAGGCGGTCGAACATTACGCTCATCAACATCAATGCAAATTCGGGTGTGGTTTGCAACGCCGATTGAAGTTCCTCGGCGTCCAGGGAATACGCCTGGCAATCGGTTTTCGCGGTCGCCGTCGCACTGCGCGTAGCGCTGCCGGCCGAATCGCTGATCACCGCCATCTCACCAAATATCTCGCCTGGCTTGATGGTATCGAGCGGCTTGCCGCCGCGGCTCAGGGCAACCTCGCCGCTGGTCACCAGATACATGCGATGAACCACGCGTTTGCCAAACAGGCCTTGTTTGCCGGATTTTTCGTTTTCGACAAACAGCGTGGTGCCGGCGGCAAACTGCTCGGTTTTGCCGGAACCCTTGAAGAGTCGCGTGGCGACGGCCGAATCGTAGAATTTGCTGATCGCCGGCTTGAATGGGGCCGATGCAGCGGCCGCCGGCGCGGGAGTGCCGGGAGGTGGTTTGGTGAAATCGAAATCGTCGTCTTGCATGGAGGAAAAGTGGTGTTGATGGCGATAAGGTTGATGTCGGCATTATGACAAATTGCGCGAATGCAAGCGCAATTCAGGCAACGACATGTCATGACTGGTGTCCAATTGCTTGAAATCGGTCAACGCGGTCGCCGCCGCTTTGCCGCACAATAACCCCCGCACCGGGAAGTTTTGCGCCCGGAAACTATCACTTCCGGCCCGACAATGACCCCTTTTGCACAGCGTGTTTCCGGTTCTATCTCCCGACGCGGGATGATCATTTTTGGTATCGGCGCGTTGCTGCTCGCCGGTGGTGGTGCCTGGTGGATGACGTCGCGGTCGGAGAGCGGCGCCGCGACGCCGGCCGCGCGGGGGCCCGGCGGGCCGGTCGCGGTCACCACCGCGCTCATCAAACAGCAGGATCTGCCGGTCACGGCAATCGCCAATGGGTCTGTGGTCGCGTTGCAGGCGGTTGATATCCGCGCGCAGGTCGCGAGCACCATTCAGACCATTCATATTATCGAAGGCCAGAACGTGCGCAAGGGCGACCTTTTGTTCACGCTCGACGCGCGCACAGAGGAGGCGAACCTTAGAAAGGCCGAGGCGCAGGTCATCAAATCGAAGAGCGATCTTGCCAACACCGAACGCAATCTCATCCGCCA
The DNA here is from genome assembly GCA_043744315.1 of Betaproteobacteria bacterium. Lineage (GTDB taxonomy): Bacteria > Pseudomonadota > Gammaproteobacteria > Burkholderiales > Usitatibacteraceae > UKL13-2. The sequence continues at coordinate 1,842 of JAYTUX010000440.1, forward strand.
GCGCGAACTATTCCAGCAAAAATTCATTTCGCAATCTGCACTCGATACCGCCATCAATCAGGCCGACGTATTGAAAGGCCAATTGGCGGTCGATGAAGCGGCCGCCGAAGCAAGCCGCGTCGCGCGCAGCTTCACCGAGATCCGTGCGCCATTTTCCGGCCGCACCGGGGCCATCAACGTGCGCGTCGGCAGCCTGGTGCAGCCAAGCGCCCAGAGCACACAGGCGCTGGTGACGATCAGCCAGATCGATCCGATCGGCGTTTCATTTGCATTGCCCGAACGCGAACTAGCACATGTGCAGCGTGCGTTGGCCGCTGGAACATTGCCGGTAACCATTGAACTGGCACCACCGAACAAGCAAATATTGACCGGCAAACTGATTTTCGTCGAGAGTACCGTCGACAGCGCCAGTGGCACCATCGCGATGAAGGCCGCGTTTGCCAATGCCGAACGTGCGCTGTGGCCGGGGATGTTTGTCAACGTGTCACTTTCGGCCCGCACATTGCCGGGCGCGCTGGTGGTGCCGGTGCAGGCGGTTCAATCCGGGCCGGAATTGAAATTCGTGTATATCGTTGGTGAAGGCGGGAAAGTCACCAACGTGCCCATCGACGTCGCATTGAATCAGGCCGGCATGGCGGCAATCAAAGGTGGTGCCGCGATCAAGGCAGGTGCGCGCGTGGTCGTTGAGGGCGCGCAAAATGTGCGAAGAGATTCAACCGTCATCGAGAGCGATGCTGCGAAAATCGGCAGACCGGGCGGCAAGGCCGGTGGAAAATCCGGCGGCCAAAGTGGCGACAAGGGCGGTAGCGAAGGTGGCGACAAAACCGACGGCGCGCCGCGTGATCAGGCGCCCGCCGGAAAAGATGCGTCGCAACGCGGCAAATAGGAGCGTGCCATGAATATCTCCGAGCTCTGCATTCGCCGCCCGATCATGACGGTGCTGCTCAACGCCGCCGTCATCGTCGCCGGCGCGCTCGCGTACACGAAGATTCCGATTTCGGCATTGCCACAATACGATACACCGACCATCCAGGTGACGGCGAACTTGCCCGGTGCCAGTCCCGAGACCATGGCATCATCCGTCGCCACACCACTTGAGCGGCAGTTCTCCACCATTGCCGCCGTCAACGTGATGAGTTCGACCAGCAGCCTCGGTAGCTCGCAGATCACGCTGGAATTCGATCAGGATCGAAACATCGACGCCGCCTCGGTCGATGTGCAGGCGGCGCTATTGCGCGCGCAGCGCGCGCTGCCGATCGAAATGACGACGCTGCCGTCATATCGAAAAGTCAATCCGGCCGACTCACCGATTATCTTTCTGACGCTGATTTCGCCTTCCATGGCGCTGTCCGAATTGAACAGTTACGCCGAAAATCTGATCATGCCGTCGCTCTCGACGCTACCGGGCGTGGCACAGGTGGACATCAATGGCCAGAAGAAATTTGCCATCCGCCTGCGCATCGATCCCGAGGCCGCTGCCTCGCGCGGACTCACGCTCGATGATGTCTCGGCCGCGGTGCGGCAAGCGAACGCGAACACGCCGGTGGGCACGCTCGAGGGTGCCCGCCAGACGCTGGTGATCACCGCCAATCGCCAGCTCACGCGCGCCGCCGAATTTTCCAATCTGATCATCGCCTCGACCGCCGCCGGCCCGGTGCGGCTCGGCGATATCGCGCAGGTTGAGGACAGCGTCGAATCGGTGAAAACGGCGAGCTGGGCCAACGGCGAGCGCTCGATCACGATGTCGATTCGCCGCCAGCCGGATGCCAACACCGTGACCACAGTTGATGCGATCAAGGCAATGCTGCCGCGCCTGGCCGAGCAGTTGCCGTCATCGGTCGAGGTCAAATTGCGCAACGATCGCTCGCAATCGATTCGCGACTCGATTCACGATGTCAAGCTCACCATGGGCCTCACAGTGGTGCTGGTGGTGCTGGTGATCTTCATTTTCCTGCGCAACGTGATGGCGACCATCATCCCTGCGTTGTCGCTGCCGATTTCGCTGGTTGGCACATTAGCGATCGTGTTTTGGTTGGGCTACAGCCTCGACAATATTTCGCTGCTGGCGATTACGCTCGCGGTGGGACTGGTGGTCGATGACGCGATCGTGGTGCTGGAAAACATCGTGCGTCACATGGAAGACGGCATGCCACCGATGCAGGCCGCGTTGCAGGGTTCGCGCGAAATGAGTTTCACCATTGTCTCGATTTCAATTTCGCTGGTAGCGGTGTTCATTCCCATCTTCTTCATGCCAGGTGTGATCGGCTTGCTGTTCCATGAGTTCGCGGTTGTGGTCGGCGTCGCGGTGCTGGTGTCGGCGATGGTGTCACTCACGCTGATCCCGATGCTCGCCAGCCGCTTCCTGAAACCGCATGTGGCGGGCGGACGGGCGGAGCGCTGGACGGCGTGGTTCGAGCACATGTTTAAGTGGATTCATTTGCGCTATGAGCGTGCGCTGGATTTAGCGCTTGCGAAAAAGCACGTCGTGCTCGGCGTCGCGATCGCCACGTTTGTTGCCACCGGCTTACTGTTTTACCACCTGCCGAAAGGTTTTTTTCCCGAAGAAGACATTGGCCAAATCCTCATCACGGTCGAGGCGGTAGAAGATATTTCGTTCCCCGCCATGAGCACGTTATTGCAGCGCACGGGTGAGGTGATCCGAGCCAATGCGGCCGTCGATACCGCGATTGTGAATGCGTTTGACGGCAATTCGGGCCGCATCTTTGTCACGTTGAAGCCGCGCGGACAACGCCTGCCCATGCCAAAAGTGGTTGAGGCACTGCGCCGCGAAACGCGCGCGGTGGCCGGCGTCAATGTGTTTCCGAACGCGCTGCAAAATCTGCGCCTGGGTGGTCGGCCCAGCAAGTCGCGCTATCAGTACTCGCTAAAGAGTGTTGACAATACGGCGCTGCGCGCTGCTGCCGACGGCATGGTCAACTTGATACGAGTTGATCCGCTGTTTCGCGATGTCACCAGCGACGCGCAACTGAAGGGCTTGCAGGCGCGATTCGACATTGATCGCGAGCGCGCGAACGCAATGGGCGTGAACGTGCAGGACATTCGCAGCGCCATGTATTCGGCCTTTGGCGAGCGTCAGATCGCGACCATTTTTACATCGGTGGACAGTTTCCAGGTCATCATGCAAGTCGGCAACGAAGACCGCGCCGATGAAAGTGCTTTCAATAAAGTATTTGTGCGTGCCAAAGGCGGCAAGCTGATTCCGTTGTCCGCGCTCGGCACCGTCAAGCGCGAGATTGGCGCGACCTCGATCAATCACGCCGGGCAACTTGAGGCGTTGACGATATCGTTTAATCTGGCACCTGGTGTGGCGCTGGGTGATGCCTCAAAGAAAATTGAACAGTACCGAAATCAATTGAAGTTTCCTGCCAGCGTACTCACTGCGTGGGGCGGCGATGCGGCGGCGTTCCAGTCTTCGCAGGGCAGCCAGGTGATACTGATCGTCGCCGCGCTAATGGTGATCTACGTGCTGGTGGGCGTGCTCTACGAGAGCTACATACACCCGCTGACGATTCTCGCCGGCTTGCCATCTGCGGCCGTCGGCGCGTTGCTGACGCTATGGCTGTTCGGCATGGATCTGTCGATCATCGCCACCATCGGCATCGTCATGCTGATCGGTATCGTCAAAAAGAACGCGATTATGATGATTGATTTCGCGCTTGACGCGCAACGCAATCAAGGCATGTCGCCGCATCAAGCGATCCGCACCGCCTGTCTGCTGCGTTTCCGGCCGATCATCATGACCACACTCGCTGCGCTGATGGGCGCGATGCCGATTGCATTTGGCTTGGGTGCCGGCGCGGAATTGCGTCAGCCGTTGGGCTTGGCGGTGGTCGGCGGTCTGATCTTTTCGCAAGTAATCACGCTGTTTATCACGCCAGTGATTTATCTTTATCTGGATCGCTGGTCGGGCAGCGGGCCGCAGGTGCTGGCGGGCGATGTGGTGAACGCGCGCGGCGTCAAGTCGGCGATGGGAGATTGAGTCTCGCGCATGCAGCGGTGGTGGATGGAAGCCGTAGGATAGGTGGAGCATCGCGATCCCCATCAATCATGCCCCCCGTCCGTCCTCTGCTTGTCGGAGGGCTGGTTGCATCCGGCCCTTCGACAAGCAGAGGACGGACGGGTTGTTTTGATGACAAGAAAAGTCGTGCGAATTCCCGGATCTAGGCCATGCAAAACACATTGAGCTTGTTACCGTCCAAATCCCGAAAATAGCCGGCGTAAAAGCCTTCGCCGCGCGGGCCGGCGGGGCCTTCGTCCTTGGCACCGAGTGACATGGCTTTGTTGTAGATCGCATCGACTTTCGCCTTGCTATCGACCACGAGTGCAATCATTACGCCGTTGCCGACGGTAGCCGGTTTGCCATCGTGCGGCTTGATGACGCCGAGGCTGGGTGCAGTTGGGCTCACGGCCCACGCGATGAAACGGTCCGATTCCATGAAGCGCTTCGCGCCGATGGTGCCGAGCAATTCGTCGTAGAACCTGGCGGCGCGCGCCAAATCGTTGGTGCCTAACGTGGCGTCACCGATCATGTTTACTCCTTGAGATTGATGTCGCGTGCCACTATGATAATCCGGGAATTCACTTCGGGAACCTTTGACTAAGTCGCTTATGATGGCAGCATGATCACACCACCAAGTTTGCCTGCTGACGCGCAAAAAATCCTCGCCTTCTGGTTTGGCGAAGGCAAGGAACGCGGACAGAGTCGCGCGCAATGGTTCAAGAAAGACGCGGCCTTCGATGATGACATTCGCGCGCAATTTCTCGCCATTTATGAGCGTGCGGTTGAGGGCGAATTTGCCGACTGGATTCATCAACCGTATGCCTGCCTTGCGCTGATCATCGTGTTCGATCAATTTCCGCGCAACATGTTTCGCGGTACGCGTCGCGCTTTCGAAGCCGATCACATGGCGCGGCGCGCGGCGCGGCATGCGCTGGCCAAGGAACATGATCGCGCGCTGCGACCGGTCGAGCGCATGTTTATCTACCTGCCGCTGGAGCATAGTGAGAATTTGCCGGATCAGGAACTTTGTCTGCGCCTGATGATGGAATTGTCCGGCTTCCGCGAGACCCGCGAACTGCATGTGTGGGCGCAAAAACACCTCGACATCATTCGTCGTTTCGGGCGATTCCCGCACCGCAACGCCACACTGGGGCGCGCGTCCACGCCGGAGGAAATTGAGTTCCTGAAACAACCGGGGTCGGGCTTTTGATCGGTGATGCCATTCAGCTTGCGCACCACGCACGAACCCGCATTCGTATTTACCTATCCGCAATTCTCTGTGCCGCAATGGCCATGACGCAACTGTCGGCGTGCCTGCACCACGTCAATCCAGCAATACTCGATCCCAGCCGGTTTGCACCGATCGATGCGGCGATCGAATCATTTATGGCTCGTCGGCAAATGCCGGGCGCCGTCTATTGGCTGGAACGCCGGGCGGGTAACGAAACCGCCACTTACCACAACGCCTATGGTCGGCATGCTTACGACGCCAACGCTGAAAGCATCACGCTCGATACCGTCTTCGACGCTGCCTCACTGACGAAAGTGATCGCCACCGCGCCCTCGGTGATGCTGTTGATCGACGAAGGCAAACTCAATATCGATTCACGGCTGATCGAGTATTTTCCAGAATGCGCAGGCGGCGGCAAGGACGCCATCACGCTGCGGCATTTGCTCACCCATACGTCCGGCCTCGCGGCGGGAATACCATTGACACCACCGTGGCGTGGCGAAGCGGCAGCGTTGACACTCGCTTGCGCGCAGACGGTCACGCATTTACCTGGCACGTTTTTTCGCTATTCGGATATCAATTTCACCTTGCTTGGTCTGCTGGTTCAACGCATAAGCGGCATGCCGCTCGATCAATTCGCAAAACAGCGTTTGTTCGATCCGCTCGGCATGCGCGACACCGGATATATGCCGCTCGGGAAAATCGCCCTCACCCGCATCGCGCCGACCCAGCAATTGCTTCATCGTGCCGCGCAAAAGTTGCACGATGATCTCGTAGTTAGCGGCGTGCTGCGCGGCGTCGTGCATGATCCGACGGTGCGATTCATGGGTGGCGTGGGCGGCTCGGCGGGCGTGTTCACCACGATTGCCGATATTGCGAAATATGCGCGGATGATTTTGAACGACGGCGTATTGGTGAATACCGATGGCAGCGATGACAAACGCATATTGAGCCGCGAGAGCATGCGCTTGATGCGCGAAGTGCAATCGCCGCCTGGCATCCCGCAACACCGTAGCGCAGGCTGGGATATCGATTCGCCCTTCTCCCGACCACGCGGTAGCGTGTTTCCGATGGGCAGTTTTGGTCACACCGGTTTCACCGGTTGCATTTTGTGGATTGATCCGCGTTCGCAAACGTTTTACGTTTTCCTGTCGAACCGGGTGTATCCGAACGACCGGGGAAATATTCTCGATCTCTACGGGCAGCTCGGCACCTTGTCGGCGCAGGCAGTCGCGGTGGTTGATTTTGTCGCGCCGCCATCGAAATGAGTTGCGCGTAATACAATGGTTGTCCCCGTCGCCAAACACACTTTCCATTTCCCATCGAGCAAATAATGTTGTCAGCCCGCACTATTTTCAAATCCGTTGTTGCAATATCCATCTCGTTGTTCGTCTGTATTCCGCCAGCCTTGGCGACAACGGTGCGCCTGCAAACCAATCTCGGCGCAATCGACATTGCGTTGTACGATGCGGCGGCACCTCGCACGGTGGCAAATTTTTTGGCCTATGTGAGTAGCGGAAGATACGTCAATTCATTTGTTCATCGTAGCGTGCCCGGATTTGTGATTCAGGGCGGCGGCTTTGCATGGGGCGACGCGGCCGCTGGGCCGTTTGCGATTGCAACCTTTGCACCAATCGCGAATGAATTCAATATTGCCCGCCCGAATAAGCGCGGCACCATCGCCATGGCAAAGATAGGCGGCGACCCGAATAGTGCGACATCGCAGTGGTTCATCAATCTCGCCGACAACAGCTCTCCGCTGAACGTGGACAATGGCGGCTATACCGTGTTCGGTGAAATCACTGCCGGCAGCATGGCAGTGGTGGATGCGATTGCGCGGCTGCCGCTGGTGAATGGAGGCACCGTATATAGCGAACTGCCGGTCGTCGGTACGCTCGCCAACAACACGATTCAGAAGTCAAACGTGGTTCTCGCCAGCGCCGCCATCGCGGTGCCCAACAGCTATCAGGGCCTGTGGTGGAATGCAAATCAATCGGGCTGGGGCATGAGCCTCACGCAGCACGGCAACATCATTTTTGCGGCCATCTACACTTACGACGCGGGTGGACAGGCAGCGTGGTATGTGATTCCCAATTGCCCGCTCATCAACAGTACGTGCGCAGGCGACATTTATCGCGTCACGGGTGGCACATCGCCCTTGGTGACCTGGAATGGTGCTGCTAAAGATGTGGTGAAAGTTGGCAGCGGCACGTTGAATTTTGCGAGCACCACTGCCGGGTCTTTCGATTTCACATTGAATGGCGTCGCGGCATCGAAAGCAATCACCTTGCAGCCGCTCGCCACTGGTACCACGCCGCCGGCCGTTGATTACACCGATCTCTGGTGGAACGAAAGCGAATCGGGCTGGGGCGTATCGCTCACGCAGCAATTCGGCATCGTCTTCGCCGCCTGGTACACCTACGACAACACCGGTAAGCCAGTCTGGTATGTGGTGCCGAATTGCCCGGTGGTGGGGAGCGGTTGCACGGGTGAGCTTTTTCAAGTGACGGGAGGCGCGCCGATCACGGCGACGTGGACTGGCACCAACCCGGCCGTGTCGGCGGGATCGGTCACGTTCACGTTCACCAGTGCCACCGCCGGAACCATGCGCTACACGCTGGCCGGCACCACACTGACACGCGCGATTGTCCGCCAATCGTATTGATGGCAAACTTGCGCGGAAGGTGGCCGCGCGCTACGATCTAACACGTGTTGTCATTACACAGGAGAACCCCTTGCAATCCAAAGCCGCCACCGTCAACGAGTACCTGAAATCATTGCCCGATGACCGCCGCGCGGCGGTCGAGGCGGTGCGAAAGGTGATCCTCGCCAATCTGGATAAGGATTACGCGGAGGGCATGTCGTACGGCGTGATCGGTTATTTCGTTCCACACACCGTATTCCCGGCGGGTTATCACTGCGATCCGAAACAACCGTTGCCGTTCGCCGGATTGGCGTCACAAAAAAACTATCTCTCACTTTATCTAATGGGCGTGTATTGCGGCTGCGCGGAGGGGCCCGATGCCGTCGAGACCACGCATGCACGCTGGTTCCGCGAGGCCTGGGCCAAGACTGGCAAGAAACTTGATATGGGCAAGGCCTGCATTCGTTTCAAGAAGGTGGAAGATCTGGCGCTCGATGTGATTGGCGAAGCGATTCGCCGCGTACCAGCAAAGACCTACATCGCGCAATACCAGCAAGTATTGGCGGCACAGGACAAGGCACCGAAGGTCAAAGCGGCACCCGCCAACGTCGCACTCAAGATAATTGCCGGGAAGTCGGCAACGCCGGCAAAAAAGGCAATGCAGGCGAAATCCAAAACCACTTCCGGCAAAGGCACAAAATAGCCTCCGCGAACGCAGGTTTCGCGAGCTGATTCTTTTCGTCTATGAACCGGGCGGGAAGAACGGTTTCCGGAGCAAAGGCGACCAAACGGGAATGCCTCTTTTTGAGAGTAAACACGTTTGACTCGCGTTAATCTCAACGCCCACGATGGGCGCGCGCTTACCGGTTTTCGATTCGACCCGCCAGACGGCGTAGCGCTAAAAGGTGGCGTCGTTGTCGGCCCGGCAATGGCGACACCGCAATCGTTTTATGCGCCATTTGCCGCGCATTTGGCCTCACACGGCTACAGGGTGTGGACCTTCGATTACCGCGACACGGGTGAATCGTTGCAAGGCGGCATGCGTGGTGCCAAGGCCGACATCACGGACTGGATCACGCATGATTACGATGCCGTTGTCACAATGGCCGCCGACGCCAATCCCGGCGCACCACTGTTCCTGGTCGGCCACAGTTTGGGCGGCCAGTGCGCGCCGCTGCTGCCTTCGCGTGCGCGGATTGCGGGGCTCGTCAATATCGCCGTCGGCTCAGGCTCATTGCGACACAATACGCCGCAGCTGCGCCGCAATGCATGGCTGATGTGGCACCTGATGGCACCACCGCTATGTGCGCTGTTTGGATACTTTCCCGGTGCGCGCATCGGTGTCATCGGCGATATTCCGAGCGGCGCAATGATGCAATGGCGGCGCTGGTGCCTTACACCCGATTACCTGCTCACTGGCGAACCGGGCGCGCGTGAAGCCTACGCGAGTGCGACGTTTCCGGTGCTCGGATTGGCGTTCGGCGATGACGAGTTGCTGCTCCACGCGGGCTCAAAATTGCTGCACGACGCGTATCGACTTGTCGCGCCGGATTACCGCGTCATTCACGCCGCCGATGTTGGCATGACGCGCATCGGTCATTTCGGATTTTTTCGACCGCAGAGTGCGACGACGCTGTGGCCGCTGGTGACAGATTGGCTGGCCGCGCGAACCGCAACGTCGAACTAAAACGCTACCGCCCCAACCATTTCAATATCGGCTGCCATTGCGCGAGATCCTGCGCGACCGTCGATGGCGTCATCTCGAAAATTGATTTGCCCTCGAACGCGGCCGTCACATAGTTTTGCGTGTCACGCAGATGCGTGAGCACCGGCAGATCAATGGGTGCCAGAAATTCATCGAGCTTCTCCGCGGCCCGCGTGCGGGCATCGACCCGCATGCCGACAATGGCCACGAATGCCTTGCCTTTGCGCACCGATTTTTCCTTTAGCAGCTCGTCGAGAAAAACGCGTGTCGCGGCAAAATCGAAACTCGATGGCACGATCGGCACGATGACTTTCTCGACGCGCTTGATCAATTCGGCAAGCTTGTCGCCGTGCAATCCCGCTGGCGAATCCAGTACCAGCACGCCTTCACCGCCACTTTGGCGCGCCCCATCGAGCCGCTGGATCGGGGCCAGATGCGCGGGCCGCATCGAGAGCCAATGCAGCGACGATTTCTGTCGATCGAGATCCCACAGGTACGCCGTCTCGCCGCGCGCGGCCAGCGCACCGGCCAGGTTGGTGGTCAGGGTGGTCTTGCCGGCACCACCTTTCGGATTCGCGATCAGTATCGTTTTCATGGCGGCGCCTCTGAGGGACACATGGTCAATAGCGTCACGCTATCAGATGTGGCGCGGCGACGCATCACTTGAATACGCACGTTGGGCCGAATTGGAAAGCGTAGATTGCTCCCTGATCACGTCCGGGGCAGTCCATTTGGCGCGGCGTTCCAGCCACAAATGACTGAAACGCCGCGCCAGTGCTTGTGTTTTTTTGGTTCTGACGCGGCATGACCGGATTGTCGGGCAAGCTCAAGAGAGAGTTTGACTCACCAAGGCATGAGGCCTCATGCGCCAGCAATTGGGCCACGAATTGGCTATCCGCGCGCGCCAGCGGTTACGTTTGCATACATTGCGATTCCATTCGCCGCGCTAATATGCCCGGAAACCCACCGACGGAGCGCCATTGTGTCACTTACCTCTCGATTGCCCGCCACGCTTGCGGCCACTTGCAGTTTCCTTGCCGTATTCCACGTTTCCAGCGCGACCGCTAACGACGTTCGCCCCGACAAATCGTTGATCCGGGCGCACATCACCTTCTTGGCCGACGACCTTCTGGAAGGACGCGAGACCGGCAGCCGCGGTTACGATATTGCCGCGCGCTATGTTGCGGGGCAATTCAGCCAGTACCGCGTGATGCCAAAGGGCGACAACGCGACCTATTATCAGTCGGTGCCGTTACGATCAACGATCCTCGCGGCGGATCCACCGGCATTCGAGATTCGTGGCAATTCTGCGACCGAAAAGCTTCACTACCTCGAAGACTTCACGGTAAACAGCAGCTACAAGGAAGATGCCGGCGAAATTACCGCCCCTCTGGTTTACGCAGGTTACGGCATTGTCGCGCCGCGCTTTGGCGTGGACGACTACGCGGGCCTGCATGTGAAGGGCAAGATCGTGGTCTTGCTGACCGGCTATCCGCAGGGCATGCCCAACGAGGAGGGTGCCCACTTCGCCGGCGGCGAAGTGAAGCGCCGCGCGGCGGCCGAACGTGGCGCAGTGGGCCTCATATCGTTGCAGACGCCGAAGAGCGAAAATGTTTTTGCCTTTGCGCTGGTGCGGCAGTACAGCACCATCTCTTCGATGACCTGGCTCGAGGCAGATGGCAGTCCGGCGCGCGATACGCCGACCCTGCAACAGCGTGCGGGACTGAGCATGCCGGCTTCACAAAAATTGCTGACCTATGCCGGTGCCAAACTTGAAGACCTGGTCGCGGCGGCCGACGCCAAACAACCGCCGGCGCGGCTAAATTTTGGCGTGAATGTGCACATGGCCAAGAAAAGCCAGCGCGCGGAATTGGCGAGTGCCAATGTGGTTGGCATGGTCGAGGGCAGCGATCCGGTGCTGAAAAATGAATACGTTGTGTTCACCGCGCACCTCGATCACCTGGGCATCGCCAAGGGCAAGTCCGGTGACAATATTTACAACGGCGCGATGGACAATGCCTCCGGGGTCGCATTGTTGCTCGAATCGGCGCGCCTGCTTGCGCAAATGCCGAAGAAACCCAAACGCTCGATCCTGTTCATTGCACTCACAGGTGAAGAAAAAGGCCTGCTCGGTGCCGACTATTTCGCCCGTAATCCGACCGTGCCGCGGGGCAGCATCGTCGCCAACGTGAATCTCGACATGCCAGTGCTCACCTTTGACTTCGCCGATATTATTGCCTTCGGCGCCGAGCATTCGACGCTGGGGCCGGTGGTCGCGCGTGCGGTTCGGAAACTGGGTATCGCGCTCACTCCCGACCCTAAGCCGGAACAACTGATTTTTGTGCGCGCCGATCACTACATGTTTGTTCGCGAAGGTATTCCCTCGCTGAATCTCTGGACCGGCATCAAGTCGTTCAA
>JAYTUX010000441.1:0-3888 GCA_043744315.1 Betaproteobacteria bacterium
CGTCCCCAGAGGCGCGGAATCAGGTAATACATCGAGCCGATAGTGATGAACGCCACCCAGCCCAGCGCGCCGGCATGCACGTGGCCGACCGTCCAATCGGTGTAGTGAGACAGTGCGTTGACGGTTTTGATCGACATCATCGGCCCCTCAAAGGTGGCCATGCCGTAAAACGACAGCGAGACGATGAGGAATTTGAGGATCGGATCGTCGCGCAATTTGTGCCACGCACCCGACAGCGTCATGATGCCGTTGATCATGCCACCCCAGCTCGGCGCCAATAAAATAAGCGAGAACACCATGCCGAGCGATTGCGCCCAATCAGGCAGCGCCGTGTAATGCAGGTGATGCGGCCCCGCCCACATGTAGGTGAAGATCAGCGCCCAGAAATGCACCACGGACAGCCGGTACGAATAGATTGGCCGCCCGGCCTGTTTCGGCACGAAGTAATACATGATGCCAAGAAATCCGGCGGTAAGAAAAAAGCCCACCGCGTTGTGCCCGTACCACCATTGAATCATCGCGTCCTGCACGCCCGCGTAGGCGGAATAGGATTTCCAGAAACTCGCCGGAATGGCGGCGCTATTGACGATATGCAATAGCGCGATGGTGAGAATGTAGCCGCCGAAAAACCAGTTGGCCACGTAAATGTGCGGCACCTTGCGGCGTACGATGGTGCCGAAAAAAGTCAGCGCGTACGCCACCCACACGATGGTGATGAGGATGTCGATCGGCCACTCGAGTTCCGCATATTCCTTGCTGGTGTTGATGCCGAGCGGCAGCGTAATCGCCGCCAACACAATCACCAGTTGCCAGCCCCAGAAGGTAAAGGCCGCCAACTGGTCTGAGATCAATCGCACCTGGCAAGTACGCTGCACCACGTAGTACGAGGTCGCGAACAAGCCGCAGCCACCAAAAGCGAAAATGACTGCATTGGTGTGCAATGGCCGCAGCCGTCCGTAAGAGAGCCACGGAATGCCGAAGGTCAAATCCGGCCAGATCAATTGCGCGGCGATGAAAACGCCGACCAGCATGCCGACGATGCCCCACACCACCGTCATGATGGCGAATTGCCGTACCACTTTGTAGTTGTAGGTGGTTGCCTCAGCCTGCATGTTGAGTATCCTTTGGCGAAGTTTTATGGCTCTGCGTAGTGTTGCATCGCGTTAAATGCGCGATTTTGATTTGAATCAAAGGCCGTCAAATCGGACGCGTTGATTTCGTTGGGATGACATTTATTATTTCTGCTTCCGCTGCGAGCGGCGCGTCGTCGTCGAGCAAAATGCGCTGTCCCGGGTTGTCCAGATCGTCAAATTGCCCGCTCTCGGCCGACCACCAGAACGCCGCGCCGATCAACAGCGCAATCGCCACGCTCATGGGAATGAGCAGGATCAGGATTTCCATGCGAATCCGAATCGTCCATTGAGACGCAGCGAATTGACGACCACCGCAAGTGAGCTCAGTGCCATGCCGATGGCCGCCCATGCCGGCGTGATGTGGCCGGTGACAGCCAGCGGCACGGCAATCAGGTTGTAAGCGACGGCCCACGCAAAATTCTGGCGGATGACAGTTTGCATTTGCCGCGCGAGTCTTCGCGCCGTCACCAACGGTGTCAGGTGCTGAGACAACAACACCGCGTCCGCCGTGAGGCGGGTAAGGTCGGCGCCGATGCCCATGGCAATCGATACCTCGGCGGCACCCAGCAACGGCGCATCGTTGATGCCATCGCCGACCGCGATCAGGCTGCGCGGCGAGGTTTGAAGTGCGCGTGCGTAGTCGAGTTTTTGCGCAGGCGTTTGCTCGGCTCTTATCGTTGTCGCCGTAAATCCAACCGCGTCCGCGATGCTGGCGACACGATCACGACGATCGCCGGAAAGAATGTGCGCGGTCAGCCCGCTTGCACGTAGTGCGGCTACGCTCGCGACCGCATCAAGTTTTAGCGTGTCGCTCAGCACAATCGCCGCCAACCATTGGCGGGTGCTGCCAAGAAACAGCGTTGCAGCCGGTGAGGTGCCCGCCGGCAAGGCGTGCGCTACCAGCGATTCGACAAACTGGCGCGTGCCTAACCGGTATTGAATGCCATTGATCTCACCTGCAACACCGGCACCACTTTCAAGCGCAAGCCGATGCGCGGTGGGTACGCGTGTCTTGGTCGCCGCAGCCACACTGAGTTTTTGCAGCGCCCAGGCGATCGGGTGCGGCGAGCCGGCTTCCAGCGCGAGCGTGATGGCGATAATTTCATTGGTCTCAATGGGGCCAAGGTCTTGTACCGCCGCAACGCTGAGGTCACCGTGGGTGAGCGTGCCGGTCTTGTCAAACACGATATCGGTTGCGTTTGCAATTTTCTCCAGTGTGCCGGCGCGCGTGATCAGCAGCCCTTCACGCGCGAGCTGCGAGGTCGCCAGTGCCTGTGCGGTCGGTGCGGCCAGTGCCAGCGCGCACGGGCAGGTCACCGCGAGCACTGCCGCGGCAACGCCTAGACTTCGTGCCGGATCGATCCCCCACCAGACGAGTGCGGCAGCGCCCGCCAACAACAAGGTCATCGGCGCGATCCAGCGCGATAGTTTGTCGGCCAATTCTGCAAATCGCGGACGCGCGGCCAACGCCTGCTCGGTGAGTCGCCGCAAGTGGGCGAGGGTGGTGGCCTCACCGGTGCGGGTCACGCGCATCAGTACGGGAGCACCGAGATTCAACGAGCCACCTGCGAGGATGTCGGTGACTTTGCGCGGAACAGGCTGCGATTCACCCGTCAACAACGATTCGTCGAAGTCGCTGGCGCCTTCAATGATGATGCCATCGGTCGCCACCGCGTCACCGGTGGCGATGCGAACGATGTCGCCCACCCGCAATTCGCTGGCGGCGATCGATGTTTGTCGATGTGCATCCGGAAAGCCGTCGATGCGCATCGCCATGGTTGGCAGCGCGTCGGTCAGGCGCTCGATCAATTGCAACGACGATTCGCGGGCGGACGATTCGAGATAGCGCGCGGCCAGCAGCAGGAAAACGAACATCGAAATCGAATCAAAATAAATGTCGCTGCCGCCGCCAAGCAGCGACGCCGTGCTACCGGTAAAGGTCAGCATGATCGCCAGCGCAACCGGCAAATCCATACTGACGCGACCGATACGCATATCGCGCCACGCACCTGCAAAAAATGAGCGCGCTGAAATCAGCAACACCGGCAGTGTCAATACCAAACCCGCCCAGCCCATCAAAAGGCGCGCCTCACTGCTCACTTCGTCTGCCGCGAAAAAATACAGCGGTACCGTGAACATCATCACCTGCATCATGCCCAGCAGTGCAACGCCAAGCTCGATCAACGCGCGGCGGCGTTGCTGGCGGCGCGCGGCAAATCGTGCTGGTGCACTGGCAGGCTGCGCGCCAAGCCCGACCCGCCGCAGCGCCGCGCGGATGGCGCCCAGATCGGTGGTTCCGGTCCGCCATTGCACCATTGCGCGGTGGGTGATTTGATTGACCGTGGCAGCATCGACACCGGGTACGCGCAGCAGCGCCGATTCGGCCAGCCAAACGCAGGCCGCGCAGGTGATGCCATCGACATAAAGATCGGCCGTGTGGGTGGATGCGTCGGCCGAGGAAACGTAATTGGCCGCGACGCTCGCCACGCCGAACAGGGCATCGATGTCGGTTTGGGTGCGATCGCGATTGGCAGAGTCTTCTTGTCGTTGCGAAGCTGACGAGCCCGTTCGCTGGCGATAAAACCGCTCGAGCCCCGCATCGACAATGGTGCGCGCGACCGCTTCACAACCGACGCAACACAGCGACCGCATCGAGCCATCGAAACGAACGTGAAAGTCTGCCGACGCAGGCACCGGTAAACCGCAGTGAAAGCAACACTCGGCGCCGGCACCCTCTACCGTTGCCCGGGATCGA
>JAYTUX010000442.1:0-3871 GCA_043744315.1 Betaproteobacteria bacterium
CTGGTGACAAATTGACACATAGCCGATCGGTCAAACGCCGTAGCATCGGGCGCTCAGGTCATCCAACGGCGTGATAATTTTTCTGCAACAAACACACCAACCATGTTGAGCGTGTCGATCCCGCCCCGACATTCACTTTTTTGGAATGACAACCATGCTGCGCCATATATTGCTTACATTCGCCTTTGCAACCACCTTGATTGCCTGCAACAAGGGTCCCGACATTGCCGACAAGAAAGCGGCCGCCTCCAACGAGCGCCCATTGCTGATCGCCACGGAGGATTTGCACACGGTGCGCAATAGTGCGCTTTCGTCCGGGCCCTCAATAACCGGTTCTGTGCAACCCGAGCGCCGCGCAGATTTGCGCGCCGAAGTCTCAGCCGTGGTGTTGCAGGTACTGAAAGAAAATGGTGATGTGGTTCGGCGCGGTGATTTGCTGGTGCGCCTCGACGATACCGCGATCCGTGAAAACCTTTCCTCCGCCGAGGCTGCCGCACGCGCGGCGGGCCAATCCTTCGATCAAGCCGAGCGCCAATTTCAACGCATGCTGACGTTGCGCAAATCGGGCATGGCATCGACCCAGGCGACGGAAGATACCGAGACCCGCCGCAATAATGCGCAGAGCGATCTGGAGGCCGCGAAGACCCGCGCCGCACAGGCGCGCCAGCAATTGCAGCGTACTGAAGCGCGCGCGCCATTCGACGGTATCGTCAGCGACCGCAAGGTCTCGGCGGGCGACACCGCGCAGATTGGCAAGGAACTGGTGAAAGTGATTGACCCAACCAGCATGCGTCTGGAAGGCCTGATTTCGGCCGACAACGTCGCTAGTGTGAAGGCGGGTCAAATGGTTTCGTTCCGCGTCAATGGCTACGGCGATCAGGAATTTTCAGGCAAGATCCGCCGCGTCAATCCTTCCGCCAACGCGACCACGCGGCAAGTGGAAGTGCTGGTCGATTTCGTCGACAAGAAACAGCCCAAACTCGCCGGCCTTTATGCGGAAGGTCGCGTCGAAATCGAAAGCGCCAGCGGGCTGACCATTCCCGCAACGGCCTTGGTGCGCGATGGCGACAAAAGTTCCGCGTGGCGCGTGCAGGGCGATGCGATCAAGAAAGTCACGCTCGATGTTGGTTACCGCGATCCGCGCAGTGGCGAGTACGTCTTGCGCGCCGGGCTTGCCGATGGCGATCGGCTGATCCGCCATCCCTCGGCCACGCTGAAAGATGGCCAGAAAATTGAAATGGCCGACGCGGCGTCGACGGCAACGACCAAGGCGGCGTCTTCAGGTATTGCTGCCAAGTCCAGCAAGTCCGCACAGTAGCAGGGGGCGACATCATGTTTCTATCCGACTTCAGCATCAAGCGACCGGTGATCACGGTCGTGGTCGTTATTTTGCTCATGTGTCTTGGTTTACTCGCGCTGCAAAAATTGCGCGTGAACCAGATCCCCGATGTCGAGCAGCCGGTGATGGTGGTAAACATGCCCTATCCGGGCGCATCGCCGGAGACGGTTGAGCGCGAGATCGTTAACCGCGTAGAAAAGGCGCTGATCAGCATTCCGCAGGTCTATCAGATCCGCTCGACCTCGTCAGAGAGCAGTGCCACCATTGTCATGATTTTCAATTTCAAGAAAAACATGACTGAGGCACCGGATGAAATCCGCAATGCGATCGCCTCGGTGCGTCACAAATTGCCGATCGAAATGCGCGAGCCGATCCTGCGCAGGATTGATCCTTCCGCGCAACCCATCATGCAGATGGCGTTATCGTCCACCAAGCAAACGCACGCCGACATTTCACGCCTCGCCGAAGATGTGCTTGCCGATAAATTCCGCGCCATCGACGGTGTGGCGGTGGTGAACGTCAATGGCGCGTTGCGGCGCGAACTGACGGTCCTGTTGCGGGCGGAAAAACTTCGTGAGTTCAATATTTCGGTTACCGAAGTGGTGTCCGCGCTGCGTGCGCAAAACACCACCTCGCCGGTCGGTCGCGTCAAAGGCCCGCTCGATGAGCAAAGCATTCGGCTTGTGGGGCGGATTGAATCGCCAGCCGAATTCGAACAAATTGTGTTGAAGCGCCGCGGCAATGAAATCGTGCGCCTCGGTCAGGTGGCGACGATCGCCGACGGTTTTGCTGAACTCTCCGGTTTCAGCCTGCGCAACGGCAACCCGAACGTCGGCATTTCGGTGACGCGCTCGCGCGATGCCAGCACCGTAACGGTCGCCGACAAGGTGCGCAAGGAAGTCGATGAAATCAACAAGACGCTACCGCCCGGTGCCAAACTTGAAGTCACGCAGGATGGCGGCAAGGACGCGCAAAGCAGTCTGCAAAACGTCATCGAAGCGTTGATGTTTGGTGCCGTGTTGACGATATTCGTGGTGTATGCGTTCTTGAATTCGTGGCGCTCGACGCTCATCACGGCGCTCGCCTTGCCAACGTCGGTGATCGCCGCCTTCATTGCCGTCTGGGCCTGTGGATTCACGCTTAATTTCATGACGCTGCTGGGGCTCTCGCTTGCGATTGGTGTGCTGATTGACGACGCGATTGTGGTGCGCGAAAACATTGTGCGGCATATGGAGATGGGTGAAGACCGCCGCACCGCCGCAAGCGCGGGCACGCAGGAAATCGGTCTCGCTGTTACCGCGACCACGTTTTCGATCATCGCGGTATTCATTCCGGTCGCTTTTATGGGCGGCGGTGCCGGCGAATGGTTCCGACCTTTTGCATTGACGGTCGCGACTTCAGTGCTGGTGAGCTTGTTCATTTCATTCACGCTAGACCCGATGCTTTCGGCGTATTGGGGCGACCCGGTCGGCTACCAGCATCAGCCAAAAAAGGGCTTGAGTCTGATCCTCTCGCGCTTCAATGCCTGGTTCGATCATCAGGCGGATCGCTATGGCAACGTGATCGCCTGGGCGCTGCATCACCGGCGCTATATGGCGGCCATCGCCGGTCTCAGCATGGTGGGCGCGATTGCCTTGCAAGCGACCGTGGGTGGCTCAAGTTTCCTGCCGGTGTCCGACGTGGGAACCGTCGCCATCGAAGTGCGCACGCCGTCGAGTGCGAGCCTCGAATATGCACGCCTGAAAGTGGAAAAAGCGGCGGAGCTTGCGCGCACCATTAAGGAAACCGTTGCCACCAACAGCAACGTCAACGCAACGGGCGGGCGCATTTATGTTGATATCGGCAAGAGCACCGCGCGCAAGCGCTCCGCCGGTGAAATTGCGACGGAATTGCGCGGGTTGTTGTCACGTCTCGTCGGTGCTGAATATGCCGTGTTGGACGATATCAACAATGGTGTCAGGAAGCCCGTGCAGATTCTTTTCTCCGGCCCTGATTCGCGGCGGCTGATGGCAATCACCAGCGACTTCATGACCAAGCTCGCCAAGGTACCGGGTGCCATTGATGTGGGTCTTTCCGAACAGGAACCAAAGGATGAACTGAAGATCGAGCTCAATCGCGGACTCGCCAACACGCTGGGGATTTCAGTGGGCGACGCCGCGCAGGCGCTGCGTGTCGCGTTCGCGGGTGTGGAGGTCGGTGATTGGGTTGATCCGACCGGCGAATCGCGCGACGTTTCGGTCAGATTGCATCCCGATGATCGGGTCAGTGCCGCCAATATTGAGCATCTGCCGATCGCGGTCGGGGGTAGCAACATGATGGTGCCGCTGAATCAGATCGCCACCATCACGATGGGCAAAGGCCCCGCGCAAATTCAGCACTCTGACGGCAAACGCATGATCGCAGTATCGGCCAATGCGTCGGGCCGCTCGGCGGGCGAAGTGACGGCCGACGCATTGAAAATCGCAAAGCAGATTGACTTTCCGGCGGGCTATGGTCTGGAGCTGGGCGGTGCCTCGCGCGAGCAAAAAGAAA
>JAYTUX010000443.1:0-3855 GCA_043744315.1 Betaproteobacteria bacterium
TTTCTGGCCGTTTTCATAGGGAAATAGGCGATTTCCAGTCACATTGACCCAGGTGCAAATCCGCGAACTTAGTGGGTCAATTCGCTAAGCGACGCGACAGCAGAGACGTACCTTGCGCTTACATAGCCTAAGGCACCAGCACTGAAATTGATAACGGGTGGCAAACAAGAGTAGGGAATCTGGTTCGTATACTTCGGTATTGCTATTCTGTCCGATGCTTCAGCCTCGCAGCTTCCTTCGTCTGCCACTACATATTGTCAGGCCGATCTGCACCTCCGTGCTTCAATGCCTTAACGTGATCCACTACGTACCCTGGACAAGCCCCCCGAGGTTTTCCCGGTTGAGGGACACGGATGGGTATTCTCGAATTGTGCCTTTTGCTTTGTTGTTGATTTCCGCGCTCAACTAGGCCATTCTCGCGATGATTTCCAGGCGGAATCGGGCCGCTTGTTGCGCTTCAGTCTCTCTTTTCATCAATGGATTGCGCGACAAAGCGGTGGCCCACTTTATCGAAGGAAAAGTGGCTGTATCTGATCGGGAAAATCAACAGCCAGGCTCCTTGGACGACATAGGAGCCTGGCAAAATTAACCTACACAAAAATCCTTAACCCCTCTTGCCGCGTTCAAGCTGGTTTCCTCGATTTCCTTCCTCAGCCAATCAACGCCGCCAAGTTTCTTCAACTATTGGCCAAGCGTCCGGCGCGCGGTCGCCCATAGCGGTTGCCTTCATTCCGTGTTAGAATATTGATTATTAAGCAGTTAATGGCTTTTCAGGTCGATGTCGCCGTATCCCAAGTGATTTGTAATCGTTAAATTCCTTGAAAGGTGAGATTGAAATTGGTTTCTTCCATAGCCTGCTGCCATTCTGCGAACCCCATTTTTTTGTAACGACATTTCGGGCTGCTTCAGGCTCTAAGTGTCAATGCGAGGCGGTGTGCCGTCGCGCCCATTTCCGGAGTCCTTGCCATGCAAGAAATCATGCAATATCTTAAAAAGAACGGTCAGCGTTTTGACTCTGAAATTGCAGCGGCGACTGGTATTCCATTGAGCAAGGTACGTGGGATGTTGTCTGACCTGTCTGCCCAAGGCGAGATTTCTCGTTGCAGCGTCACACGCTTCAATGATGGGAAGAAGATCGAAGGAATGCTGTGCCGGGTAGCCGGTTATATTCCGCCGAAAAGTCCTGGCAGAAAACCCGGCGCGTAACTCGCCGCAAGTCGCCCGCACAGGGCGCGCACGTTACACCTTTGTTATGCGTGCGCTTGCGATAGCGTTGGTTCCGGACGATTGATGTGTTTTTGGCATTCCCGGCAACACGTGGCCCAGGGTAACGCCAACAGGCGCGAGAACTCTATCTCGCCGCGGCACTTTTCACATTCCCCATAGTGCCCTTGATTGATTGCCTGTCGCGCCGACTCGATCGCCATCAGTTCATTGATGTTTCTGCGAATGTACGCGTTGTTGTCATCGTCGAACAGACTCTTCGAGGCTTGATGCCGTAAGGATTCGTTGGACGCCAGGCCCGGCAGGTCGCTGCCGAACAACTCAAAAATCGCGGATTGAAGTTGGCTGCACAACTGCCGTTCCCGCGCGTGCAACACACCTTGAATTGAAATCAGCTGTTCCGCATTCATCGTTGGTATTTTGTCGACCCGCATTACGCGACAACGCACTGTATTCGCCAATAAAGATTATTACTTTCGGTCGAGTGAACCTTGATGATCGTCAACGTTTCGCTCGATTGTGGCGCGCCGATGCTGGCCGGGGGGTCTTCGCTCAGACGATCAAACGCGACTGTCCGTCTGAGTCCATTTCTGAATCATTAATGCTGTCATCCTGAGCGACGCGAAGGATCTGGTCATGACAAGATCCTTCACTTTGTTCAGGATGACATGCCACTATTGAAATGGAATTGGAATGAGTGAGCGAACAGCGACTGATAAAATGCTTTATGCCTATCGTTACCTACCCCAATTCACCGTACAAACTCAATCAGCCGTTTCCTCCTGCGGGCGATCAACCTGCCGCGATCAACAAGTTGATCGAGGGCATCAACGACGGATTGGCGTTTCAGACCCTGCTGGGCGTGACGGGTTCCGGCAAGACTTTCACGATGGCCAACGTCATCGCCCAGATGGGTCGCCCGGCATTGATCATGGCCCCCAACAAGACGCTGGCCGCACAGTTGTATGCGGAAATGAAAGAGTTTTTCCCTGAGAATGCCGTCGAGTATTTTGTTTCGTACTATGACTATTACCAGCCCGAGGCCTACGTACCCTCGCGCGATTTGTTCATCGAGAAAGATTCGTCGATCAACGAACACATCGAACAAATGCGGCTGTCGGCGACCAAATCGCTACTCGAGCGGCAGGATGCGATCATCATTGCATCGGTTTCATGCATCTACGGTATCGGCGACCCCAGCGATTATTATTCGATGCGCATGCTGGTTCGATCCGGGGACAAGGTCGATCAGCAGGAAATGATTCGCCAGTTATCGACGATGCAGTATGCGCGGGCGGAACTGGATTTCAAGCGCGGTACTTTTCGCGTTCGCGGAGATTCGCTCGACGTTTTTCCGGCCGAAAGCGCGGATGCGGCGCTTCGAATTTCCATGTTCGACGATGAAGTGGATTCGCTCACGTTGTTCGATCCGCTTACCGGCCACACGATTCAAAAAGTACCGCGATTCACGGTTTATGCGAAAAGCCATTACGTGACGCCGCGCGCGACCGTGCTCAATGCGCTTGAGGGCATCAAGGTGGAATTGCGCGAGCGCATCGATTTTTTCACGGCGGCAAATAAATTGATCGAGGCCCAGCGCATTCAACAACGCACCACATTCGATCTGG
Organism: Betaproteobacteria bacterium; assembly: GCA_043744315.1. Classification (GTDB taxonomy): domain Bacteria; phylum Pseudomonadota; class Gammaproteobacteria; order Burkholderiales; family Usitatibacteraceae; genus UKL13-2. The sequence continues at coordinate 2,853 of JAYTUX010000443.1, forward strand.
AAATGCTAAACGAGATCGGGTTTTGCAAGGGCATCGAAAATTATTCGCGGCATTTGAGTGGTCGGGCTGCGGGCGAGCCGCCGCCGACACTGGTGGACTACTTGCCGAAGAACGCGCTGATGGTCATTGATGAGAGCCACGTCACGATCCCGCAAGTCGGCGGCATGTACAAAGGCGACCGCGCACGCAAGGAAAATCTGGTCGATTACGGATTCAGGCTGCCATCCGCGATGGACAATCGTCCGCTGCGGTTTGACGAGTTTGAAGCCATGATGCGCCAGACCGTGTTTGTCTCCGCAACACCTGCCGACTATGAGGCGTCGCACGCCGCACAAATTGTCGAGCAACTGGTGCGACCGACCGGCCTGGTCGATCCGATTTTGCACGTCCGGCCCGCTTCAACGCAGGTCGATGATTTGTTATCAGAGGTGCGCAAACGAGTCGCAGTTAAAGAGCGTGTATTGGTGACCACACTCACCAAGCGCATGGCGGAGGATTTGACCGACTACCTTGCTGAAAACGGCATCAAGGTTCGATATTTGCACTCGGATATCGACACCGTCGAGCGGGTGGAAATTATTCGCGATTTACGCAGCGCGATATTCGATGTTCTGGTCGGCATCAATCTGCTGCGCGAGGGGCTTGATATTCCCGAGGTGTCGTTGGTGGCGATTCTTGATGCGGACAAGGAAGGCTTTCTGCGCGGCACGCGTTCACTCATTCAAACCATCGGTCGAGCGGCGCGCCACGTCAATGGCACGGCAATTTTGTACGCGGATCGTGAAACCGACTCGATGCGCAAAGCGATTGGCGAAACCGAGCGCAGGCGCGCCAAGCAAATCGCGTTCAATCTTGAGCATGGCATCGTGCCGAGGTCAATTTCGAAACAGGTCAAAGACCTGATCGACGGCGTCTATGATCTGGACGAGAAGCGCGACGAACGCAAAGCCGCGCAAGAGCGGAAGAAGTACGACGTCCTTTCGGCTAAACAAATGGATGTCGA
>JAYTUX010000444.1:0-13681 GCA_043744315.1 Betaproteobacteria bacterium
ACCCGAGCCTCGGTGGTCACTAGCAGCGGCGGTGAATCAAAGATGATCAATCGATCAGCGTAGCGGGCAGAAAGTTCCTCCAACAACTTTGCCATCGACGCACTTGCCAGCAATTCGGTTGCATGCGGATGAGAATTTCCACTTGGAAGAATCGCGAGTTTTTCGACATTGGTTCGCAGTAGCACATGATTGAGATCGATCGATTTATTGTCCAACACATCAAGCAGGCCTTTCCCGGGCGGCAAACCCAGCAGGCTTGGCAGTGATGGGCGCGCAACATCCGCATCGACCAACAATACCGTCTGGTCTTTTTCCATGGCGAGGCTCATGGCCAGATTTACCGCGGAAAAAGTCTTACCCTCACCGGGTACGCTGCTGGTCACCATAATCAAATTGCCGTGACGGATCGGAACGGCTTTCCCTTTCGAGGCATTCGCGATCAACGGACGTTTCAAAATACGAAACTCGTCGGCAATCCGCGTGCGAGGCATGTCAGGCGTAACAAATCCGAGCGATGCGAGCCTTGCCAGATCCAGATCAAATCTGGGCGGTCCTCCTGATACAACGCTATTCGCGTTCGGCGAAACATGTTCTACCGCTGCCAATTCCGCATTTACAAATGCGGGTTTCAAAAATCCCTGGGCCGGCGCAATTGACACGTCGCCAGAGCGTTCGTGAGATTTATCGTGGTTTTGACCTGTTGGTAATTCGACGCCGGCACGTCTCAATTCTTCAAGTCGTTTGGCGGCTCGCTCAATGAGACTCATCTTGAACCTTACCCGGCACGCGCGGAGAGCAGCGTTAGCGCGACAAGGCCTGCCACATAGGCGCCCACGAGCGCGCCAACTCCGGCAAGAAATTTTGATGTACTGCGTCTGGCCGCTTTCTTATGTAAGTCATTTGTCAAAATTGAAACTGTTCCGAGTATCGGCAAACCGGTCACTTCGGCCAATGCACGTCCGTCGTAGAAAGCCGGACGAACTTCGCGTGCAACAAATGCTGCAGCGAATCCGGCCGCAAGTGCGGCGACAAAGGCCAATGGAAAAAGTACCGCGCGATTGGGAAACACTGGCCCAGGCGAAACACGCGGGGGATCGATCATGCGGAAATCCGCAACACCGGAAACCGATTGCATGTCGCTGGAAATATTTGCGGATTCGCGCTTGGAGACGAGGCTATCGTAGTTTTTCTTATTGACTTCATAGTCGCGATTCAATTGGGTTGCTTCTGCCTCGAGCTGCGGCACCATGGTTGCGGCCGCTTTGAGTCGCGCATGCCGGCCAGAATATTCAGCGACGCGTGCACGAAGTGATGCAACGTTCGCTTCCGCCTGTGCGAGCGAAACTTTAAGTTGTTCCGACGCCCTGACTCCGCCGCCAAAGGACATTGGCGTTGCAGGGGAACCTTCTTTGCGCCGTGCCGCCAATAGCTGGCCGCGTTGCTGCTCCAATTCGCGAATCACGCGCTGAACCCCAACCACGTCCGGGTGGTTTTCGGTGTATTTTTGCAGCAGGCCATCGAGGCTGCGACGTTGGGCGTCGATGCGTGCTTCAACATCCGAGATCATCGCACCAGAGACCGTGGGCACAGCGGCTCCCGCAACGGAACTTGGTTCTTCATTGGCCAAGCCTCGCTTGAATGCATCACGAGTGTTTTCCGCCTCGCGCAAGTCGAGTTGCGCGCGTTCCAGCAAACTGGTGGTTTCCGCGAGCCGCGCAAAATAATCTCTGCCTTCGCCGGATGCCATGCCCAGTGAACGAAGTTTGAATTCCTTCAGTTTTGTCTCGGCGTCTTGCAGTTTTTTCTCATAGGTGGCAATTTGTTCGTCGATGAATTTTTTTGCAGCGTCGGTATCGCTGGCCTTGTCGCCATGCCCGGATTCGATGAACATTGACGAAAATTGTTGAACCACTTTCGTGGCCCGCGCCGGCTTGGTATCGCGGTATGTCAGCAGGTAAATGTTATCGCGCCCGCCACCATCGATTTTCAGGTTCTTGATCACGCCATCAACGATTTTCTCGTAATCAATTTTTGATTTGACGTCGGCATCCAACCCAACGGTTTGCACCAGTTTTTCGACGTTGGGACGACTGATAATGCTGCGGCTCAACATCGCGATTTGCTGCGTATCATTCGGCAAGACGGTAAGGCCTGACATGAGCGGTTTGAGGATTGACGCGGTGTTGACATAGATGCGTGCAGACGCCTCAAATTTGTCAGGCACGAGCGAAATCGCGACGATACCAACTGCTGCAACGGCCCATGCAGTCGCCAGCCCCAGCCAGCGATAGTGCCACATGCCCCTCAGCGTGATGACGGTTTGGCGAAGAATTTCGTCCATCTGGAAGCCTATTTCAGTGTTGGCGATGCGCTTCGCCGTCGGAAATATTCGCGATTAGTAAGGCACTTCATGCAACCAGCAACCCTAGAACCAGCTCTGCGGAATAATCAAAACATCACCTGGCCTCATTTCGACGTTGGCCGATACATCGCCCCGTTTCAGGAGGTCCTTAATGCGCACGCTGTAGCGTTTGTTGCCATCGAGCGTTCTTAGAATGCTTGCGCCGTTGCCATCGGCGAACTCAGTCACGCCGCCAACGGCGATCATCACGTCGAGCAAAGTCATTTTCTGCTTGTATGCGAGCACCTGTGGACGCGCCGCCTCGCCCACTACGCGAATCTGTTCGCTATATGGCCCAACGAAATTTGTCACGACGACGGTCACAACCGGGTCACGAATGACTTTCGACAGCGCCTTTTCGATATCGCGCGCCAAGGTGGAGGAATCCTTGCCCAATGCTGGCAGATCCTCCACCAGAGGCGCGGCGATCTTGCCGTCTGGCCGAACCGGCACGGTCATGGACAATTCCGGGTTCCGCCACACGACGATATTCAGAGTATCGCCAGCCCCGATCTTGTATTGATAGTCGGGCGATGCAGCCAACGCCGGTGCGGGAGGAAATCCACCGCTGGCGCAACCTGCTGCCAGCACCGCGACCGCCACCACCGCCAAAACCGTGCCCACTTCAATCAATCGATTAGACATATGACCTCCTCGTTGAACCGTAACTGAATTGCCGGATAACTCCATTTTTTACCTGCTTGGCGCATGCTCGAAGCACCCTGAATCGGCATGCTAATATTCGACGCGCTTCGCTACAATTTTTGCCTGGGCCACCAATAAAAGTTGCTTTCGGGACCTCGCAAAGTCTTGCAGCTACGAATTCTTTCCAATTACGTGCACGGCGCAATACAAAATATCATTGAATTGCAACTCTGGCGAGCGATCATTTTTCTTCAGAGATATTATCCACGATTATCCACACCCATTGGTGAAGCCGTGACCGATTTCATACTTTGCCGACCCCGGCAATTTTTCGCTAATGCCGGCGGCACCAACAATTTGCCCCGATTCGACAGGCAATATTCACGCAGGATTCGTCGATGAGTCGCAAAATATTGATCACTGGCGGCGCAGGCTATATCGGCTCGCATACCTGTATCTCGCTTGTCGAGGCGGGATTTGAATTGATCGTCATCGACAATCTTTGCAATAGCAAACGCGAGGCGATTCTCCGTGTCGAACGCATTTGCGGCAAGCCGATCACATTCTCGCGGCTCGACGTACGTGATCGCCTGGGCTTGCGAGCGCTGTTTCAGGAAAACTCCATCATCGCGGTAATTCATTTTGCAGGCTTGAAGGCAGTTGGCGAGTCAGTCGAGAAGCCGCTTGAATACTACGACGCGAATGTTAGCGGCAGCTTGATTCTGTTTGAAGTGATGGCAGAGGCGGGTTGCAAGACCCTGGTATTCAGTTCATCGGCCACCGTTTATGGCGATCCGCAGTCAGTACCCATTACGGAGGACTTTCCGCTTTCGGCAACCAATCCCTATGGTCGCAGCAAATTGATGGTGGAGGATATTCTGCGCGATCTTCATCGCGCCGATCCGGAATGGCGAATCGGGCTACTGCGCTATTTCAATCCGGTCGGCGCACATCCCAGCGGCTTGATCGGTGAAGACCCGAATGGCATCCCCAACAATCTGATGCCGATCGTGAGCCAGGTTGCGCTGGGTCGGCGGGAGATTTTATCGGTCTACGGTGATGACTATCCCACCCGCGACGGTACCGGTGTGCGCGATTTCATTCACGTTATGGATCTGGCATTTGGTCACGTCAAGGCGTTGTCAACCTTGTTAAATAGTTCGGAGATGTTCACGATTAATCTCGGCACGGGCAATGGCTATTCTGTTCTCGAAGTCGTACGCGCATTCGAGTTGGCAAGCGGATACAAGGTGCCTTATCAGATCGCACCGCGAAGAGCTGGCGATGTTGCGGAGTGTTTTGCTGATCCCTCGCGTGCGGCTGAAAAGATTGGTTGGCGAGCAACGCGCAGCATTGACGACATGTGCGCCGACGCATGGCGCTGGCAAAGCGCGAATCCAGATGGTTATCCGGATCGTGCAAGTTGAAATTGCAGGCACAAGCACTGAAGCGGTGTTCCGAGCCAAACCACCTGAAAAGCCTCGCCAATTCTAGTGTCGCGTCATGCATCAATCGCCGCACAAAACGGCGTTTCTTCCCGAGTGGCGGTTACGGCGCACCAGCGGTACGCCCTCGTCGTTGCAATAGCCATAATATGCCGCCCCCTTGCGCCTTGCCACGTTGAAAATTTCAACCATTTCACTTGCGACGATTTATGCATGACGCAACAATAGGGTTTCATTGCGTTTAGCGGGTTAAAGCCCTTGCAGAATGCGTTCTGCCTCCGCCTTCATTGGGCTCGCCGCTGCGGTCGATACGAGTAACTCCAATTCGCGTCTGGCTCCGGCTTTGTCCCCGGATTTGACCAGCGCTTTTGCCAGGTGCAACCGTGGCTCGACCGCCTTCGGTTTTGATGCCACCGCGCGCGCGAGAATCTCAATTCCTCTCTTGAGATCACCACGATTGACAAGAAGCCAGCCGAGCGTGTCCTGGACATCCGCGTTATCGGGTGCCATCGCGTAAGCTTTTTCGGCAAATTCAATTGCACCGGGATCCTGCGTTTCGCTCAAAAGCCAGGCCATGTTGTTCAAGACGGCCAAGTTGTCGGGCTGAAGTGCGATCACTTCGCGATAGCGAGCGGCAGCATTCTTGTAGTCCTTGTTCAGGATGGACGCGTTGCCCAAATGAAAGCGAACAACCGGGTCTTGGGGATTTTCCTGCAGCCATTTGCTTGCAACTTTGTCGGCGTCGCTTGACTTGCCCGCCGTCTGGAGCAACTGAATCTGCTTCACGACCAGCGTCGCATCCGGCTGGCGTTTCAAGCCTTCTGCATAGGCGCTTGCGGCCTCACTATGCTTTTTCTGGCTGGCCAATACGTCGCCCTCCATGGTGAAGCCAACCGCCTCTTTCGGGCGGGTTTTTTGTATTGACCTGGTTTCTTTCAGAGCGTCTTCCGTTTTTCCGGCGGCCAGCTGGGCAGCCACGAGTTGCCGTTGCGCGTCCAGTAAATCCGGCTTCAGGATAAGCGCTTTGCGCAGCGCCAGAATAGGTGAATCGACTTGCTTGGCGGCAAATTGCGCGGCGGCGAGCCGCATCAGCGGCAATGGCGAATCCGGCAGCAACAACGCGAGTCTATTGAATGTCTCGATGGCCAACGCCGAATTTCCCGATGCAAGTTGCGCCATGCCCAATGCATCCATAATGCCAGGGTCATCAGGCAACTTGTTTGCGGCTACCTGGGCAACCGCCAGTGCGGCCTGTGGGTCGCCAGTTTGCGAATGGTATTTGATAAGTGCAATGCGCGGCACAGACGAAGTGGGATTGGCCTTGATGGCGCTCTCGAAGGTGGTCACAATTTCCTTCGGCACGTCTTTCGCGACAATTTGCGCTTCGGCCAATGAGATGATCGCACTATCGTTGGCCGGCTCTTTGGCAATAATTGCTTCAAATCGCGATTTCGCTTGCGCCGGATTCTTGGCGGCGAAATCCAGACCCGCGAGCATCCTGGCCGCCGGTAGATAGTTGAATTGCAGTGACAGCGCTTGTTCTAGGCTCGAACGTGCACCTTTGACATCCTGTTTTGCCAGTTGAACCGTTGCGCGCGTGGCGAAGGTAAGGGGATTGGTCGGTTGTTTTTTCTCCAGTGCCGCCACGGCGGTCAGTGCCTTGTCATACTGCTTTTGACTCATGTAGGTGCTGACGAGCGAAAGATCGGCCTGGAATGCATTCTTGTCGAGTCCCGACGCGGTTTCGAGGTCCTCCAGTGCCCGCACGGTCTCGCCGGTTGCAAGGCGAATTTGTGCGAGACGCGTGCGCAGCGCGGCGCTGTCTTTTTCGAGCGCCAATGCCTGTTCGTAAAACGTCGCCGCATCCGCAAACTTGTTATTGGCGAATGCAACTTCGCCCGCTGCGCGCAGGACGTTCGGGTCTTTCGGTGCCTGTTTCAGGGCCGGCGCAAGCGCGTCTTCGGCTTTCAATGGCAATCCTTTGCGAAGATAGGTCGCCACCAGCAAATTGCGGGCGTACAGGCTATTAGGGTAGGCGGCCAACACTTTGCGCAACAGACTCTCTGCGGTAGACAATGAGCCAATTTGGTACTCGGCGGCACCGGCAAGTAGCAAGGAAGGGCCATGATCCGGCATTGCGTTTAGCACCAGAAGTACGGCATCGCGGGCCTGAACAGGCTGCGACTTGCGGAACGAAAGCACCGCATCGAGGTAGCTAGAACGTATATCTCGCGGCAATGCTTTTTTCATGGCGGTAATTTCAACTGCGGCTTGATCGAGTTGATTGCCCGCGATCAGAAGCGATATCAACGCAAATCGCGCATGACCGTTGTAAGGACTGACTTTGATAAGTTCACGCAACGTAGCGCCCGCATCATCATTCTTTGCTTGCGTAATCTGCAGGTCTGCCTTGAGTGCCAGCGCCTGTGGCTGGTTTGGCGTCGTTGCGAGTACATCGGCGGCAACTGCGGATGCCCGCGATACGTCGCCCTGCCGCGCGACGACACGCGCTTCACCAATGCGTGCGCGCGGCTCCGACGGATTGCTTGCCATTGCCGCTGCAAACGCATTTGCTGCCGCATCGGATTGGCCCAACGCAACATATGCTTCGCCGAGTACGGCTTTCACCACCGCATTGGCGGGGCCATTCGCTAACTGCACGTTGGCGAGTTCGGTCGCAATTTTTTTGAATTCACCGAGCTCGGCAAGCACGCTGGCGAGTTCGGGATAAACGGTTTCGGCGGGCGCACCGGCTTCAACCGCACGCCGCAAATGCAGCTCAGCGGTACTGAGATCGCCAAGAGCGGTCAGTGATTTTGCAAGCAAGATCCTTACTTCGGGGCTATCCTGTTGCTGAAGCGCGTTTTTTAGCTGAATTGCAGCGGCGGCGTGGTCTTTTTTGGCAGTGAATTCCCTCGCCGATTTGATCAGGGATTCCGGATTTTCTCGATTGCAGGCCGGCAGAAGCAGGCATGCAAACAATAGCGCGCCAGAACAAATTGCGGCTCGGGATTTCTGTTGTGTCATACCAATTCCTTTGACCAATGGATTGCACGCATGCAGTTCAACGCAATCCGAAGCGATCCAGCAATTCATACAAGGTCGGACGACTGATGCCCAACAAATCAGCTGCTTTACTAAGGTTGCCATTGACACGGCCGAGTACTCGAACGACTGCCTGGCGCTCAGCGAATTCGCGTGCTTGACGAAGGTTCAAGTGGTTGTCGCCAATTTCAACGTGCAAATTCAGATCCGCACCTTTTATCACCGAACCATCGGCCATGATCACTGCCCTTTTGATGCAATTTTCCAATTCACGCACATTGCCCGGCCATGGATATGCCTCGATTGCATCGATTGCGTCTGGCAAAAGCGCTATCGTGCCACGTCGTTGTTCGGTCGCGAAACGTCGTACAAACGCATGTGCGAGTAACGTTGCATCGCCTGGCCTTGCACTCAGCGGCGGAATCTCTATGATAATTTCGGCGAGTCGAAAGTACAGATCCTGCCTGAACGTGCCGCGTTGAATCATCTCCTTGAGGTTCTGGTGGGTTGCACACACGATCCGCACATCAACATGAATTTCATCTCGTCCACCGACGCGCTCGATCACGCGTTCCTGAAGAAAACGCAGCAACTTCGATTGAAGGGCAACCGGCAAATCGCCGATTTCATCAAGAAACAGTGTGCCTTTGTCGGCCACCTCGACTTTGCCCCGAGTTTGCTTGGCAGCACCCGTAAACGCGCCTTTTTCATAGCCGAAAAGCTCGCTTTCCAGCAACGATTCGGGAATTGCCGCACAATTAATTGCGACGAATCTCTCGTCGCGGCGCGATGAAAGATCATGCAATGCGCGGGCGACCAACTCCTTGCCGGTGCCGGATTCGCCTAGAAGCACGATGGTTGCGGTACTGGGTGCAATTTTCTCGACTGTGCGGCAGACCCGCAACATTTCGGCGTCCTGGGTAAGAATTCCCGATAGCGATGTGGCATTTGTCGCCAGCATCAAACGCCGATTTTCTTCCTGCAACTCGTGATGGCGAAATGCACGCTCAATGGTCATCGCCAATAATTCCGGCTCGAAGGGCTTGGCAAAAAAATCGTAGGCGCCAAGCCGAATTGCCTTAAGCGCGTTCAGATGATCGTTTTGGCCGGTCAACACAATCACTTTAGTGTGAGGCGCGAGGGCGAGTATCTGGCCCAGTAATTCGAAGCCAACGCTTGCGTCGTCGGGGTGGGGCGGCAGCCCCAGATCCATCGTAACGACGGCGGGTTCGTGGCGCCTGATTTGTGCGATTGCGCTATCGAGATCGTTGGCGACGACGGTCTCGCTTTTATCGAACGCCCAGCGCATTTGTTTTTGCAGCGCGAGATCGTCTTCGACAATCAGCAGTGGCCTGCGCTTTGAATCGGTCATTCGCTTGCCCCGGAATACGCAGTTGAAGTATTTGAAACTTGTGCAAGCGGCAAGTAGACATCGAATCGCGTGCCGCTATCAGGTGCCGTTTCGACCGATATGCGCCCGCCGATTGCGTTGATGTACTGATAACTCTCATACATACCGATTCCCATGCCATGGGATTTGGTCGTTTGAAACGGATGGAACAATTTTTCCCGCACAAATTCGTTTGTCATGCCGACGCCATCGTCGGCGATCGCCACCACCGCAAATGAGCCTTCCGCGTAAACGCGAATGCGAACGCTCCCCGTGCGGTTTTGAATTGCCTCCGCCGCATTTTGCACAAAATGGCCAATGGCGCGCTCGATGCGATCATCGTGCGCAAGAATTTTCAGGTTTGGCAGCGTGTCCATATCGATAATTTCCTTGTATCGCATTTGGCCGTGAATAATACGTTGGATCGCGGCCGCAAAATCGATTGGGCGTGGCTTTTCGACCGGTTGTGTTCCCGTACGCAATTGCAGCATCAATTGATTCATTCTTCCAACAGCGTGATCGACAGTGTCCACCATGTCTTGCTGGAATTCAGGATTGTCACGATGCCGTTCGGCGTTCTTGACCAGCAAGGCGAGTTGCGCAACAAGGTTCTTCAAGTCATGCACCACAAACGCCGACATGCGGTTGAATGTGTCGAACTGTTTTGACTCCAGCAGCGCCTCTTTCGTGCGAATCTGAGCGATGTAGCTGGCGGCCTGCCGGCTTGCGGTCTTCAGCAAATCGCGCACTTCCCAATTGATGTCGATTGATGCGCGTGGCTTGGCGAGAATCACGAATCCGATCAGTTCCGGGCCATTGGGCAGTGGCACGATTAACCATGCCTCTCGAAAAGTTTGCAGCCACGGCGGCAGGTTGAGGTCTTTGTAATTACCCGGGAAATCGCGAAGTTCATCGAGTTGAATGACCCAGTCGGTTCGCGCGAGAAATGCGACGAGCGAACCGGATGTCGGCTCGACTGCCTTTACCGATGGCAGGTTCAAACTCGCGACCTCCGTGAATGCGCCGTCTCGCTCCAGCCAGATTGCGCCGCCGGTACTTTCGACGAGATTGCAAATTGCGCGAATCGCGCGATGATACAAGCCCTCGTCATCTTCGGACGTACCGAGCGTATGAGTGAATCGCAGCCATTCTTGACGGTATTCATAGCGAAATGAAAACAGGTTTTTGCTGATCAATACTTTCACACGTGCCCGCAAGCTACCAGAGAGCATCAGTGCTGCGAGGCCCAGTAGCGCAGCGAATACCACGGCCACTTGCAGCACGCCGCTCCAGTTGCCGCCGAAAATCTCCACCCAATATGCCGCTCCCGCGACAATCAGCAGGTAAAACCCTGCCAACATCAATGCCATGGACTGATAAACAACGTCGCGCGAAACGTAGAGATCGACGGTCCAAGAGGTGTTTCGCGAGGTGGCAACGCCGACAAAAAAAATGACAATTACATTGGCAATGCCGCGAGACGACCATATTTCCGGATTAACGTGATGAAACAGTATTGCCCCGGAATAAATCAACAGGTCAAGTATGAACATGCCGGCAAGTCCAATGACCAGCGGTTTGATGGCCCAACGTCTGCTCGCGGAACTTCGCCGATAAAGTTGTTCCGCCAACGCCAAGCCGAATACGGACGAGCCTAGCCACACGTAATAGGCAAAAGGTGCACTGCCACTTGAGGGGGTGTACGCCCAAGGTGCATTGACCATTGTGAACAAACCGACCGCGGCGAGTGCAGACGGCACCGCAAAAAACCTCGCGAATCTCCAAAAATGCTCGCGCAGGCCCCGCACTTTTTCCCAGCCTTCGAGTAGCATTGTCATAAACACTAGCCAGGCACCGACGCGTATTGCATCCGCGATGCAGGCGAGGCGCCACCAATCAGTACTCGCAAACGTCAAGGCTGCCCACACGCTGCCGGCCCACATGCTGCTGGCTACAATCGCAGCGAACATCAAAGACGCACGCATTCCGCCACGCCAGCCCATCAGCATTCGTGCCGCGAATGCGAGGAAAGTCAATGCGGCGACACCATAGCTCCATGTCGCGGGGGAAAGTGGAAAGGAACTCGTCAAGTCGATCGATCCGATTGCAGGGATGAGGCAATATTACCGCGTTAAGTTCTTGACGGCGGCGAACTTGAACTAATGCTGAAGTTGAATTTTCGTTCGGTATCTACTTAAGGTTGAGTGGATGCAGTCAATGCGCCGGCGAGAGATTGCCCCATGTCCCGCATAAATTCGTCGAGCGTTGCCGAGGCGAGTTCTCCTGTCGAGTCAACCGTCGTATAGACGCTAATCCACGCTGAGATGTCTGCGCGACCATCAATGCGGGCGCGAAGCTGCTCAATTTTGGCTTGTATGTCATTGGCAGTCGAGACACCGTGAACCCAGTACCACTGCCTGGCTATGATTCGCGCGTCGCCCAGAATAATGCCTGTCTTTACGTCAAGGGATTTGCCGAGGAAACGGGTGTTGTCGGTGGTGCGACGAATCAGGCTCCATCGCGCACTTTCGGGTGCAATGAAATGGTTGACTGATGAGACAAGTTTGGAGTTCCAGGTTTGATTGGAAAAAATACCGATGAACACACCTACTTTTTTGCCGTTTTTTTCGAACGATTGAAGATTTTCCAGCGAAGGATTTACCAACGTCGGTTTCCAATCGGTTACCGGCGTATTGACAGCTTTCCATCCCGCGCGGAGAACGAGGGCCGGGACATTGACCTTCAAGTTCGGCTGGGTGCGCGCATAAAGGTGGCTGACCAGTGGCCATGCCGCCATTACGCCGATGACAATTGCGGCCACTAGCATCGGACCTTTTGAATTTTGGGGTGTCGCCGTGTCAGGCGATGGCCGATGGTTACTGTGCTCATCAGGAACTGGGCTAGCGTAGGCTTCGCGATCACGATAACGCCAACCGATCCAGCAGTAGGCGAACAACAGCACCGCAAACATCACCCAGCCAAATGTACCGTGACCGTGCCGCAGAAAACGATTGTCGCTGAGATGGGCAATCAAAATGGTCAGGTATGCGCGGAGCCAGTTGCCGCAAATACCGACCAGCACTCCACCGATAACAAAAATCACGCGTTTGCGGGTTGAATTAAACATGGTCCACGCGAACAATACGGTGAACATCATGCACGCACTCAAATACTCAATGCCGCTACATGCTTCCGCGATGGACCATTTACCCGATGGCACCTCGAAAAATGGCCCTTCGCGGTGAACCGGAAATCCTGACGCCATCAGCCCGAGGTGCGTAAATTTTGCCGTGAGGTTGACTTGCCAATCCACCAAGGGGCCCCGTACCGGCACGGCAAAAAGCAGAAAGAACAGCGGAAAGCTCGTTTCCCATAGCCAGCGATACCCTAGTACGGAGAGTACGGCCAGCGGCACCATGACCATGACCGCGGTTTCGGTGAATATCCGGATGAATGAGAGCTCGCCAACCAGCCAAAGCAATCCTGACGCGGCGATGAAGATGATGCCAAGCCAAAACGGGCGGATAGGAATTTCTGCGAGATTGTCACGCAATCCCCAGACAATTACAAAAAAAATAGGAATGACGAAAATGCGGTGTGTGAATTCGCCACCCGTGCCGCCAATTCCAAGTAGGTCTCGAAAAGTCGGCCAAAACAAAATGACTACCGCAAAGAGGCACAACACGGTGAGCAACGGGCCGACGTAAATGGGCCGTCGAGTCATGTAGGTGCGTTTGTCATTCACTTGATAGCCTCGCCACGGCAAGGTGTCAACTGCCGCAACGCCGCGTCAATTTTCACAATGATTTTTGCGTGAGGGCGGCAGGGGAGCGTGTTTTGCAGAAATGTCATCCGACCTATCTTACATGACGGGAAATGTCGAAATTCAGGGCGGAGCCGAATAATATTATTTGACTTGAATTTATCTCAAGTCGTCAAACGAAGCGGCTGACAACTGCATAGTTACCAAACTGTATTCGAGACAACAAAACCATGCGTTGACGATTTGCAGAAAACGACGACCAAAATGCAAAACCCCCGCAACGCGGGGGTTTCAGGGGAATGCGCGAAAGGAAATGTGGCAACTTCCCCGCTAGACCTTCTCGCTAGCGATTGCGCCGGCGGCGGGCAAATCCCAAGCCAATCAATCCTAAGCCAAGCAGGCCCAAGGTGGCTGGCTCTGGCACCGTTGTAATGATATTGAAACTTGAATTTCCACGACCGTTGTGGGTGATTGTTGCCACCTGAGTCAATGAAAATCCACCAGTTGTATCAACATTTGCGTTATTAGTTCCGGAAAACGCGCCACTGCCGGTACCAAAAGTGCCGATGGAATTACCGTTCAGCAGCGAATTGAATGATGCACTACCGCCCGCTACTCCACCAACCTGAGTCGTCGCACCAAATCCTGGACCATTGGGTGTCGTAAAAAGCCCATCCGTCAATGTCATGGTCAGCGTGCCAGCGCCGCGTGAGTAATTTAGCGAAACCAGATCCAGAGTCGCAACGCCTTCAATCCCAGGTCGATTTGACAAACCGCCCGTGATGTTTTGAACCCACGTACCGAGAGTGCCGATCCAAGCAATGCCGCCGATCGACATGTCCGAATCACCTTCACCGTTGTCGACAATCGTTTTGGTATTGCCGGCATTGTCATCCAAGGTGAGAATCAAGGTTGCATGTGCCGAGCCCATACACAGCGCGGTAACGCTAGCTGCCAAGGTTGATAAAGCCCATTTATTGATTTTCATATTC
>JAYTUX010000445.1:0-3844 GCA_043744315.1 Betaproteobacteria bacterium
AAAACCCGAAAAGCGAAAAAATCACCACCGCTTTGCTTGCCTCAAAGCTCGACGTTTCGGAGGCCGCACTTTATCGCCACTTCGCGAGCAAGGCGCAGATGTTCGAGGGCCTTATAGAGTTCATTGAAGAGACCGTGTTTTCGCTGGTGAACAAGATTCAGTCCGAAGAAACTAACGGCATGAAGCAGTTGGAAGCAACCGTCACCATGCTGCTCAGTTTCGCGCAAAAAAACCAGGGTATGACCAGGGTGCTGATCGGTGATGCGCTGGTCAACGAGGATCTGCGTCTGCAAACGCGCATGAATCAGCTCCACGACCGGCTGGAGGCGAGCTTGCGGCAAAGCGCCCGTGTGGCGGCCACCGATGGTGCATTGCATGCTTCGCTTGACGCTACCGCGTATGCGAATGCGGTGATGGCGTTTGTCGTTGGCCGTTGGCACCAGTTTGCCAAATCAGGATTCAAGCGCGGGCCGCTGGAGAACTTCGCACAAAGCTGGAGCGTGTTTGCCGGATAGCCAGAATATGACAGCGAATCTCATCGATCCGGTAGAAGCGCAACTTTCCGCCTACAACGCGCACGATGTTGACGCGTTCATGGCTTGCTACACCACCGATTGCGCGGTAGACGATGGCGATGGCACACGTCTCTTGACCGGCCACACCGAAATGCGTCCGCGCTATGTGGCGCTGTTTGCAAGCTCGCCCAATCTGCATTGCGAAATCGTCTCGCGTGTATGTATCGGGGACTACGTCATTGACGAAGAACGCATTACCGGTCGTGTGCCGGATCTGCGCCGCGCAGTCGTGATTTACCACATCGATAAATCGACCGGACTGATTTCGCATGTACGTTTTTTGCGTGAAGCAGGCTGAATCCATTCGCGTGGCCGTACCAATGCTTTCTACCGAACGACTCGTCATTTCGCTACCGCGCGACGATCAGGCTGCGGCCATGCTCGATTTCGCGGTACGCAATCGCGATCACCTGAAACCGTGGAATCCGCCTGAGCCGGACGGGCTATATACGCTCGAACACTGGCACGATGCGGTCGCAAAGTGTGCCGTTGCATTCGATGCAATCGCTGCGGTCCGATTTTGGCTGTCACCAAACAATCAACCAGATCGCGTCATCGGCAGCATCGGCTATTCGCAAATCGCCAAGGGTCCGTTTTGTTCATGCGTGCTCGGCTACCAGATCGACCAGGAATACGAGAAACGTGGCCTGATGAGCGAGGCCTTGCGCGCCACCAATCGCTACATGTTCGAGGAACAAAAACTACATCGCATCGCTGCGAACTATCGACCGGAAAATATCCGCAGTGGTCGGCTGCTGGCGAAGCTGGGGTTCCGCATCGAAGGATTCGCCAAGGATTATTTATTTATCGACGGGGCGTGGCGGGATCATATTCTCACGTCGATTGTGAATGACGTGTTTAATCAGGGGTGGTTGCGCGCAAAATGAAACTCCAGCATTGACGGGCTGTTTCAGCCGTTTTCATGCTGGGAGGCGCTCCAGTGCTAGTGTTTTTATGTTTCAGCGCAAATGGAGCCTTGTTTTACGACCACCTCGCCGCCGCCAAAACATGTCGCTGTTGACGCGCACCCCACCTCGCCGCCGTCAGGCGGCTCGGATTCGTGAGGCACACGACATGCCGCAGGGCATGTCGTGTGTCCACACTCATCCCAGCGCATCCGCCCAAATATTCTTCGCCCACGTCATCGCGTACTGCCCTTCCAACTCACTTGACTGTGCAGACACACCGCCCGAGCCAGGAACGGCTTTCATGGTCTTGGCGACTTCGTCATATTTGTGGACGGAGGCCACATGAATCACTTTCTCGGCTGAGACAAAACTGTAGCAAGTGTTGGTCAGTGTCGGGCTTTGATTCGGCGCTTCGCCGGTCAACAGCGCAACCACGGCTGCCGCGCAGGCCTTGCCGTGGGCGTTTGCCATATGACCGGATTTTGGCATTGCAGGTGCAATCTGGAGTGCGTCACCCAGCAAATGTACGCCCGGCGCATTTTTGGCCTCGTAGGTGAGCCAGTTGATTTCGCACCAGCGCTTGTTTGCAGTGATGAACGAATTGGCGATTGAGCCCGCCTTCATCGGTGGCAACACATTGAGCACATCGGCCTTCACATCACCGAATTCCAGTTTGGCGGTACTGGTGGCGATATCAACGTCCATCAGTTTTGAGCTACCGCGATATTCCACCATGCCCGCATACATATCCAACCAGGCTTTCTTGAACAGGCCGGGTTTGGAGGTGACATCCATGTTTGCGTCGAGGATCAGCACTTTTGATTTTGGTTTGGCCTGCTTGAAATAGGCGGCAACCTGGCAGGCACGCTCATACGGGCCCGGGGGGCAACGATACGGCGCCTCAGGAATTGAAATCGCGAAAGTACCGCCGTCCTGCATGGCTTCGAGTTGCTTGCGCAAGGCAATGGTTTGCGGGCCGGCTTTCCATGCGTGGAGAATTTTTTCCTGCGCGGCTGCGGTGTTCAGCGCGGGTATTTGATCGAACATGAAATCAACGCCGGGCGAGAGGATTACGCGATCAAATGGAATCGCATCGCCATTGACCATGCGTACAACTTTCTTCTCAACGTCCACGCCAGTCGCTTCACCGCGCAGCACTTTTACACCATATTTTTTGTGTAACGCATCGTAGCTGACGGTAATGTCTCTCATCGTCTGCGAGCCGCCAAGCACCAGATTGGAAATCGGACACGAAATAAATTCGGCGTTGCGCTCGATGAGCGTAACGTCGATATTCGGACCCCACATCCTGATGTATTTGGCTGCGGTCGCGCCGCCATAGCCGCCGCCTACGATCACGACCTTCGGTCCGGCCGCGCCACCGATAGATGCGCAGCCGGTCATTGCCGAAACGCTGACGGCTGTGGTCGTTGCCGCGGATGCCTTGAGGAATGTTCTGCGATTTGTACTCATCATTGTCTCCATGATCTTGTAGGTTATTTTTTCTGCGCAGAAAAGTAGTCGCCCAACGCGGCCATCTCGGCATCGGCATAGCCCTTGGCAATCTGATGCATGACGGTGGCTTCGCGCTTGCCTTCCTTGAATGCCTTGATTTGCGCGACGAAATATTCCTTATTCATTCCGGCCAGGCCCGGAATCGCACCACCGACACTATTGCCGTTAGTGCCGTGGCAGGCCGCACAATTCGCCGCGAGTGAACGCACACCGAGCGGAGTGAGATTGGCTACAGCAAAGGGTATGGGCGCAGGTGCCGCCACTGGCGCGGCGGGTGCAGGCGTCTGTGCTACTGCCGACATACCGCACAGCATCGTTGCTGCGGCCAGTGCATGGGATATCTTTTTGTTCATGTAAGTCTCCTCGTAATTTTTATTTAGGGAATCTCTGATTAAGTCGCTTTCGAAAAGATTGTGTTGAGATTGGGGCATATGCAAGGCGCGCGACGAAGGTGCGTTGCCTATGCTACCGCACGAGAAGCGAAACACGGCAGATGCCCCAATATCGACGCAAGATTTTCGGAATGGACTTGATCAGAGGTTCCTTAGGCGTTCACTGACAATCTTCGCGCCGCAACGAGGATAGCGCAAGTCATGTGAAATTGCTCGTAGCGCATCGCGGCAGGCGGAAAGAAAAAAGCCACGCGGTTACGGCGTGGCTTTTTCACAACTCATGACACGATATCAGTGTGATCAGGATTCCTGCGTCACCGCCTCTTTTTCTTCGCTGATATCGAGCTTCACCTTGCCATCGGCGTCGACATCGATCGTCACTTTACCGCCATTGGACAAACGCCCGAACAGCAGTTCGTCGGCCAGCGCACGACGAATCGTATCCTGAATGAGC
>JAYTUX010000446.1:0-3836 GCA_043744315.1 Betaproteobacteria bacterium
GCGACGTTTGGAGCATTATCGGCCGGTAAGCCAGCAATGGCGCGGACTTCCATTTCGGCACGTTCTTCGATTTCAATCTCCTTCAACGCATCGTTCAGCGTTGCATCGATCGTTGAAATCGGCACGGCGGCGTAGAACGGTACGCTATTGTCATACGCCGCAAGCGCCTTCAGGTAGGTACCAATTTTATTGGCCACATCGCCATTTTTTGACACACGATCCGCACCCAGCAACACCATATCGACCTTGCCGTGTTGCATAAGATGCCCGCCGGCGTTATCGACAATGTAGGTGTGCGGCACGCCGTGGCCGCGCAATTCCCATGCCGTCAGCAGGCCCTGATTGCGTGGCCGCGTTTCATCGACCCATATATGCACCGGAATGCCTGTATCGTGCGCTTTGAATATGACGGCTAGCGCAGTGCCCCAATCGACCGTCGCGAGCCAGCCCGCATTGCAATGCGTGAGGATGTTGATCGGTCGCTGCAATTTTTCATGCAGCGCGCGCACCAATGTAAGCCCGTGTTCGCCGATAGCGGAATTGACGGCGACATCGTCATCAGCGAGTATTTTTGCGAACGACCATGAGTGTTCGGCGCGTTGCTCAGGCCGTAGTGGCGCCAGATGCTTGAGCACTTTGTCGAGCGCCCATGCAAGGTTCACGGCGGTCGGCCGGGTGGCACCCAAATACGCGATGGAATCGCTCAACGCAAAATCGCTTGCATCATGTTCCATCGCCAACGCAACACCGAACGCGGCCGCAACGCCGATCAACGGCGCGCCCCTTACGCGCATCTGCCGAATTGCCTCGGCCACCTCATCACGACTCGCCAACTCGCGTGTTTCGAATGAAAACGGCAACCGCGTCTGATCGACGATATTTACCCGGCGCGGATGTTCATCCGTCCAGATGCTGCGGTAGGGTTTGCCATTGACGTTCATATTGCGAAGTTTATGCGATTTCGCGGCGGGGAAATCCGCCTTATCGCGGGATTCGAACGCCCCTCGTGTAAAATACTAATTTCCAACTCTCCGCAGCTGGAGGTCTCGCAAATGACCAAGTACATATTCGTTACCGGTGGCGTGGTTTCTTCCCTCGGAAAAGGCATCGCCGCCGCCTCTCTCGCCGCCATTCTCGAATCGCGCGGCATCAAAGTCTCGATGATGAAGCTGGATCCCTATATCAACGTGGATCCGGGCACGATGTCGCCGTTTCAGCACGGCGAAGTATTCGTCACCGATGACGGCGCGGAAACCGATCTCGATCTCGGTCACTACGAGCGCTTCATTTCGATGAAGATGAAGAAATCGAACAACTTCACGACTGGCCAAATTTACGAACGCGTGATCAACAAAGAGCGACGCGGCGATTATCTCGGCGGCACCGTGCAGGTGATTCCGCATATCACGGACGAAATCAAAAATTCGATTCGCGCGGGAACTGAAGACGCCGAAGTCGGCATTATTGAAATCGGCGGCACCGTGGGCGATATCGAATCGCTGCCGTTCCTTGAGGCGATCCGCCAAATGGGCATCGAGCAGGGCCGCGACAACTCCTGCTATATCCACCTGACGCTGGTGCCGTATCTGTCGATGGTCGGTGAAATCAAAACCAAGCCCACCCAGCACAGCGTGAAGGAATTGCGCGAAATCGGTATCCAGCCGGACGTGGTCATGTGCCGCAGCGATCGACCGATCCCGGACGAAGATCGCCGCAAGATTGCGTTGTTCACTAATGTCGATCAGGGCTCCGTCATTTCCTGTTACGACTCGGATTCGATCTACAAAATTCCGCGCATGCTGCATAAGCAGGGTCTGGATGAAATCGTCTGCCGCAAATTGCATCTGACACCGCGCCCCGCCGATCTCACCTTGTGGGATGGCATTGTCGAGGCGCTGGAGCATCCCGAGCACGAAATCAACCTCGCGATGGTCGGAAAATATGTCGATCTGACGGACTCGTACAAATCACTTTCCGAGGCGCTGACCCACGCCGGCATTCACACCCGCACCAAGGTCAAAATCCACTATCTCGATTCGGAACAAATCGAGAAAGACGGCGTGGCGGCACTGGCGAATATGGATGCGATTCTGGTTCCAGGCGGCTTTGGCAAACGCGGCACCGAGGGCAAAATTGCCGCCGTGAAATTCGCGCGTGAGAACAAAATTCCGTATTTGGGAATTTGCCTCGGCATGCAAATCGCGACCATCGAATTTGCGCGCAACGTGGTCGGCCTTGTGAATGCGAACTCGACCGAGTTCGATCCCGATACGCCGCACCCGGTGGTGGCACTCATTACTGAATGGCAAAACAGTGACGGCAAAGTGGTACAGCGCGATTCAAATTCGAATCTCGGCGGCACCATGCGTCTCGGCGCGCAGCCATGTACGCTGCGCTCGGATTCGCTGGCCTACCGCATTTACGGCAAAGATACCGTGAGCGAACGCCATCGTCACCGCTATGAAGTCAATAACCACTACGTACCCCGGCTTGAGGCAGCCGGCTTCGTGATTTCCGCACGCACCACCTCGGAATCGTTGCCGGAAATGGCCGAACTCGATGTCGGCAAGCATGGGCACCCGTGGTTTTATGGCTGCCAGTTCCACCCGGAGTTCACCTCCACGCCGCGCGATGGGCATCCACTGTTTACGTCGTTTATCAAGGCAGGCTTGGAGCAGCACAAAAAAGTGTACGGCGAGGCGGGATTGCGTGTAGTGCAGGGCACGAAGGCGAGCGCGTGATCGCCAATGTCGGCTGTCATACTGAGCATCGCGAAGAATCTCGTTGCGCTGTCGCAATCATGATTCGCATGACGAGATTCTTCGTCGCCAAAAACGCTCCTCAGAATGACAAATTTAGAATTGGGCAACACTGAATGAAACTCAGCAGCTTTGATGTCGGACTCGACAAACCCTTCTTCCTCATCGCCGGTCCTTGTGTGATCGAGTCCGAGCAATTGCAAATCGATGTTGCTGGTCAATTGAAAGAAATCACCCGCGCCCTCGGCATCCCGTTCATCTTCAAATCGAGTTACGACAAAGCCAATCGTAGTTCCGGCAAATCGCCGCGCGGCCCGGGAATGGATGAAGGCCTGCGCATCCTCGCCGAGGTGCAAAAACAGATCGGCGTGCCGGTGTTGACCGATGTGCATACCGCTGAAGATGTGCCGATGGTCGCAAGTGTCGTCGATGTCCTGCAAACGCCCGCATTCCTTTGCCGCCAAACCGATTTCATCCACGCCGTTGCACGCGCCGGCAAGCCGGTAAATATCAAGAAGGGCCAGTTCCTGGCGCCGACCGAGATGAAAAACGTCGTCGACAAAGCGCGCGAGGCGAGCGGCACCGACAACATCATGGTGTGCGAACGCGGCGCATCGTTTGGCTACGGCAATCTGGTGTCGGACATGCGATCGCTCGCTATTATGCGCAACACCGGTTGCCCGGTCGTCTTCGACGCGACCCATTCGGTGCAATTACCCGGCGCGCAAGGAACCTCTACCGGCGGTCAGCGCGAGTTCGTTCCCGTGCTCGCGCGCGCAGCGGTGGCGACGGGGATCTCCGGCATCTTCATGGAAACGCATCCCGATCCGGCGAAAGCCTGGTCGGACGGCCCGAATGCGTGGCCGCTCGATAAGATGAAAAGCTTGCTCGCGACGCTGAAAGAAATCGATGCGCTCGTCAAGCAACACGACTTCGCTGAAACCGCCCTCATGACACAAGGATAATGTTAGATGACCGCCATTGTTGACATCGTCGCCCGCGAAATTCTCGACTCGCGCGGGAATCCCACCGTTGAAGCCGATGTGCTGCTCGAGTCCGGCGTGATTGGCCGTGCGG
>JAYTUX010000447.1:0-13567 GCA_043744315.1 Betaproteobacteria bacterium
GTCATGCCGGCGATCGATTTCAGCCGCGCAGCATAGCTGCGCTCAAGGATGTCGGTGCGGGTATCGCGATGCGCGATGATTTCGGCATCCGGCCATAGATCACGGTACGCAGAGTTACCGCCGTGGTGATCGTCATGCCAATGGGTGTTGATCACGTAGCGCACCGGCAACGGCGTGAGCTTTTTCACTTCCGCCGCCATCAGTTGGCCGGTCTCGGCAAATATTCCGGTATCAACCACGACTACATCGCGCTCATTGATGATGAAGAGTGCGTTGCTCTCGATCGGATTTTCGAGCGGATTACGCCATACGAACGCATGCACGCCCTCGGCCAGCTTAACGACATCATATTGCTTTGCGCGCGGCGGATCTGATGCGGCGTACGACAAGTGCGATGTGGCAATCGTCAATATCGCGGTGGCAATCGAGCAAAGCAGAACACGCGCTGACCTCGCCCGCCATTGCGCCCAATGAGTCGATGCGATCCGCCCGGATCGATTGTCGTTTGCCGTCATGGAAATATTCTCGTCATGCGTCCGACAGATGCCGGTACGATGGCACGACAATACACACGATTTACGCTACCAATCGCGACGATGCTCAACCGATTATTGCGATGTTTCGCCACCTGTCGCGGATTGGATCCACTCGCGAAACGTCGTTTGCGAGCTGCCCGGTTCTACGCGTGGCTGGCAGCCTCCGACAAGGAACGCGCTTCGTCGGCCGTCAGCACCGGTCCATCCAGCGTGCACCGCTCGTCCTGCGTTTGTGCGGTGCGAAAACGTGAGATGACCGGTTTCAATTCTTCCTTGATATGCGCCTCGTCGTAGCCGTTGAACAGATGGCCGATGAGCCCGCGTTTTAAATCACTCGTGCCCATGATCCAGTCAGCGACCGGGAAGGTGAGGTTCATGTTCACATGCATCATGATGCCCAGATTGTGGTGCGCGGCATGATGGCGGCGAATGGTGTTGATGAACGGCACGTTGCGCACGAAGGCGTTTTCCGGCACGTGGCAGCAAAAGTGAAAGGTCTCGTACACCATGTAATGGCCGATCATGGTGATGAAGGTAATGTAGCCCGCATTGGTGTTGAACACCGCCGCAACCGCGAGCGACAATAGTCCGCCAAATACCGCCAGTACCGTCAGCACCCGCCACGGAAAAAACACGATGCGGAATTCCTTGATGGTGCTGATGGTGTGATCGTTGTCGGTAAAGTATTGATGGTGCTGGCGGGTATGACGATCATAGATCGAGCGTACCGCGAACACGTCGCGCAGGCGATGCATGACATATTTGTGCATGCCCCATTCGACAAAATTCCCGGCCAGCGCCACCGGAAGCACCAGCAGCCATTCCCAGCGCGCCACCTGCAGTTGATTCAGACACCACCAGATGCCGCCGATACCAGCCGCATACATGACACCCACATGCAGCAGACCCTGATACCACGGACTGATCCCGGCAACATATTGTTCGCGAAACTTTCGCTGGCGTTCGGTCATCATTTTCGCTACCTTTGATATCTGTCAAATATTAGTGATATATTACCTGTCGATCAGATTGTTCGTCAAGGAACCACGTCTTGCAGACCAATCCGCAAACGCAGTCACCAACACCCCCTGTGCCGCCGGCCCGGAAAAAGCGCGCGCTCCACGAGATTCTCGATTCCAAAAAAACGGGCGAGAAAATGGTCTACATGTCGGTGCCCGATTACACGTCGGCGCGCTGGGCGGAGATGGCGGGCGTCGACGTTGCCGTTGCCGGTGACAGTCTGTCGATGATCGCCCACGGCCATACCAACACCATCCCCGCCACCATGGACATGATGGTGATGCACACGCAGGCTATCCGTCGCGGCGCACCGAATACGTTCGTGCTTGGTTGCATGCCCTACCAGAGCTACCACACCATCGAGCGCGCGTTGACCAATGCCACGCGCTTCATGCAAGAGGGCGGCAGTGATGCCGTCAAGCCGCAGGGCGGCAAGAGTCAGGCGCATATCCTGAAAGCGATGGTGGATGCGGGCATTCCCACCGCGTCGCACATCGGCATGACGCCGCACACGGTTGCAATGTTTGGCGGCTTCCGGATTCAGGGCAAGACCGCAGATAGTGCGATGAAAATTCTGGAAGATGCGTTTGCGATCCAAGATGCTGGGTGCTTCATGTTGGAGTTTGAGGCCGTGCCCGCGAAGATCGCCACCGTTATTTCCAGGCAATTGGAGATTCCTACCATCGGTATCGGTGCTGGCGTGGGATGCGACGGGCAAATCCTGCTCGGCCACGATTTGCTCGGCATGTTCACCGATTTCAAACCGAAATTCACCAAGCGTTACGCCAATCTGACCGAGGCGGCACTGAAGGGCATCAGCCAATACATCGCCGAAGTGAAAGGCGGAACTTTTCCGGACGATGAACACAGCTACGGCGTCGATGAAAAGGAGTACGAAAAATTCCTCTCAATGGTCGAAAAACGAAAGCATCAGTAGCGTCGGCAAGAGCTGGCACCAGTCTCACGGATCGCGCTTACACGGAAATTGAAGAAATGATCGTCACCCTGAAACTGTTGCCGGGCGCGGCAATATCCGAAGCAGAATTGTCGCTTTCGCTTGGCATCGGTCGCACGCCGATCCGCGAGGCATTGCAGCGGCTTGCCCGCGAAAGTCTGGTGGCAATTTTTCCGCGGCGCGGTATTTTTGTCGCCGAAATCAATCTGAAAAAGCAGCTTCGGCTGCTTGAAGTGCGGCGCGAACTGGAACGTTTGATCGCGCGCAGTGCCGCGCGCCGCGCAACCGATGCCGAACGCGCGCGACTGTCGGAATTGGCCGACCGCTTTGAGGCGGCCGCAATGGTGAATGACGATGTTGCGTTCCTGCGCACCGATCGCGAATTCAATTCACTTTGCAGTATCGCCGCGCACAATGAATTTGCCGCGCTGGCGATGGGGCTTATGCATTCGCTGTCGCGGCGCTTCTGGTATATCCACTACAAGCAGGCGGCCGATATGCCGTTGACGGCAAAATTGCATGCCAACATCGCGCGTGCGATTGCTGCGGGCGACGAAGAGCGTGCCGCCAAAGCGAGCGACAAACTGCTTGACGCCATCGACAAATTTACCCGCAATACGACTGACATGTGATACTGAATTAGCGACCAAGACATGGCCGTCGTCAACGCAATTTCATTCGAACGTTCAAAACGTCACAACCGAGGAGAAAACCATGAATAGCAAACGCAGAAAACTGTTGCAGGCCATCGGCGGAACCGGCGTGGCGATGGCAGCATCACCCTACCTGAGCATGCCGGCGTTCGCGCAGAACACACCATTGCGCGTTGGCATCATTGCGCCCAAGGCGGGCATCGCCGGTACTATTGGCGAATGCGGACTTCGCGGCACCTTGTTTGCGGTGGATCGCATCAATGCGAGCGGCGGCATTGCCGGACGAAAGGTCGAGCTCATCGTCGAGGAAGAAACCAATCCGAAAGATTCCATCGAGCGTCTGCGAAAGCTCGTCTTGCAGGACAAGGTCGATTGCGTGCAGGGCATTGTTTCTTCCGGTGTCAGTCTCGCCATGGGTGCGGTCGCGGAAGAGATGAAAGCGCTGACCATTTTCTGGGATGGCACCACGCAGGACGGCGTCAAGGAAACGATGGCGAATCCGCGCTACATTTTCCGCAGCACCGACAACGAATGCGAAGCGGTGATGGCATCGCTGTTGGCAATCAAATACTGGAAAGGCAAATTCACCACGGTCGCGGGGATCAATCCGGACTATTCCTATGGCCGCAATAACTTCGCGGCGTTTCAGGCACTGCTGAAAAAGTTCGGCGTGGAGCACAAGGTGGTTGCCGATCAATGGCCTAAGGTCGGTACAACCGATCTTAATTCGCACGTCGCAGCGTTGAAAGCCGCCAAGCCGGATCTGATTTTCTCCTCGCTCCTGTTTGCCGATTTGCCAATCTTCATGCGCACTGCGCATGGCGCGGGCTTGATGGAAGGCGCCACCAAATTCGTGTTTCCGGCGGCGGGATTTCAGCACACGGCACTGAAAAAAGAATTTACACCGGAAGGCATGATCTTCGGCCACAACACGCTCTACTTCGATCACAAAGACGGAAGTGCCTTGCAAAAACAATTCGTCAAAGAGTATTACGACAAGTACAAGGACTATCCAAACCGGGAAGCCGACCGCGCCTATTTCGCGATGGAAGTGTACAAGGCGGGCGTCGAAGCGGCCATGAAAGCGAAGAAATCATGGCCCGGCAAGGAGGACATCATCAATGCGATGGAAGGCGTGAAAGTGGAATCGCTCGGCGGGCCTGGTCATATGCGCAAGGATCATATTGCCGAACAGACCTTTTATCAGGGATTGACCACGCACAAGAACAACTACGATTTTCCGACACTCGGCACGGTCGACAAGATGTACTCGGAACAATTGCAGAAGCCGCCGGGCGCTGATTTCTGGAAGTGGATCGAAACTGCCCAGATCAAACTGTAATTAACAAAGCGCCGCGCGTTGACCGCTTTTTTCGACATCCTGATCGGCGGCGTTTTTCACGCCGCCGTTCTTTTTCTGGTCGCCGCCGGCTTGCAGCTGGTGTTCGGTGTGCAGAAGATCGTCAATCTCGCCTGCGGTTCGTTCTACGCCTTTGGTGCTTACTTCGGCATCAGCGCGGTGACGTGGGCGCTGGCGCATGGCGTATCGACGAGTTTGTTTCTGCCGGTACTACTTTTGTCCGGCCTGCTGCTGGGCATGATCGTCGGGCCGTTGATTGAAACGCTGCTGCGCACCGTCTATGAACGCGATGAAGCATTTCAATTATTGCTGACATTTGCGCTGGTGCTGATGTTTCAGGATGTGCTGCGATTTTTTTGGGGTGCCAATCCACAGCAACTTGGCAACATCGTCATGACCTACGGCAAGCTCAATGTCGGCACCGTACAGGTCCCCACTTACAACGTGCTGGTGATTCTTGCCAGCATTGCAATCGCCATCGGCATCGGCGCGTTTCTTCAGCGCACCCGCTTCGGCCGCATCCTGCGCGCCACCGCCGAGAACCGCGAAATGAGTCAGGCGCTGGGTGTCAATGTGCGCTGGATGTACACCAGTGTATTCACCGTTGGCACCGTGCTCGGTACGGTGGGCGGTGCGCTGGTGGTGCCGACGGCCGCCGCCTCGCTGGATATGCCAGTAGAGCTGGTGGTGGAAGCGTTCGCGGTGGTGGTCATCGGCGGCTTGGGCAGCATGCGCGGCGCATTAATCGGTGCGTTGATCGTGGGGCTGATGCGCGCAGCTGCGATCTCGTGGTACGCGGAATTGGAAATGCTGGCGATTTATCTGGTCGTGATACTGGTATTGATCGTGCGCCCCGCCGGGCTGCATGGAAAGCCGATCGAATGAAGCGCGCCACACTGATTGCCAGCGTTGTTGCGTTGCTTGCACTGCTGGTGTTACCGCGTCTGGCCGAGCCGTACTACGTCACGCTGGTACTGCCCGCATTCGCCTACGCAATTGCGCTATTGGGTTTCAATCTATTGTTCGGCTATGCCGGGCTGTTGTCGTTTGGCCACGCCTTGTTCGTGGCCATCGGTGCTTATGCAGCGGCGGTGCTCTCCAGCAAACTCGGCGTGAAAAGTCTGGAGTTGGTGTTACTAATTTCCGGTGCCACCGCCGTCATCGTCGCGGTGCCGGTGGCGCTGCTATCGGTGCGCTATGTGCGCATATTTTTCGGCATCCTCACGCTGGCCTTTGGCATGCTGTTTCACTCATTCCTGTTCAAGTTCTACGATCTCACCGGCGGCGACACCGGCATCCGCGTGCTGCGGCCGTCGTTGTTCGGGTTCGCCTTTGACGATCTCGACAAAACCGCGTTTCTGGTCGGCCCGTTTTATTACTATTGCTTCGCACTGCTGTTGGTGTTGGTCATCATCATGTGGCGCATCGTGCATTCGCCATTTGGATTGCATCTGACGGCGATTCGCGAAAATCCGCGCAAGGCCGAATATCTGGGCGTGCGGGTACGTTTTTTTCGCTTGATCGCGTTTCTGATTTCGGCGTTTTATTGTGCCGTCGGTGGCGTCATCCTTGCCATCAATACCGGTCAGGCCGATCCGGAACTCGCTTATTGGACGCATTCAGGCGAGCTGGTATTCATGACGGTACTGGGCGGATTCGGCAATTTCTTCGGGCCGCTGATTGGTGCATTTACCTTCATCTTTCTCAAGTCCGAGCTGATGGGACTGACGCAGTATTGGCGTTTTTGCCTGGGCGCGATTTTGGCCGCAATTGTCGTGCTGTTTCCGCGCGGGTTAGTGGGATTGGGGCAATCGATTTGGGCGAAGGTCAAAAACATCGGTGCACGAAAATGAACGCACTGATTAAAACAGAAAATGTGTCCAAGTCCTACGGCGATTTTGTCGCGCTCGACGGCGTATCGCTGTCGATTGCCGACGGCGAATTGGTCTCCATCGTCGGGCCCAACGGCGCCGGTAAAACCACTTTGGTTAACGTGCTCACGGGATTGTTGAAACCAACCACCGGCATCGTTCGATTCAATGGCGAAGACATCGCCGGCATCGGCCCGGTGCGGTTGGCGCAGCGCGGCATGGCGCGCGCGTTCCAACTGGTGCACATCTTTCCCACGATGACGGTCGCGGAGTCGATCGCGGTGGCAGTGATTTCACAAATGGGCCATAGTCTTCGCCTGTTTGCCTCGGCAAAAAACGATATCGCCGTAAATAATCGTGTACGCGAAGTGGCCGCCATTTTCGGACTCGACGGCAAACTCGATAGCGAAGCGCGCCTGCTTTCACAGGGCGAGAAAAAACTCCTTGATATTGCCAGCGCCTTCGCACTGTCGCCCGAAGTCATCCTGCTCGATGAGCCTACCAGTGGTGTCTCCAGCGGCGACAAACACGGCATCATGAAAAACGTCATCGACGCCGCACGGCGTGCGGGTGTGAAGGCGATCATTCTGGTCGAGCACGATATGGATCTGGTCGCCGAATACTCAAGCCGCATCGTTGCATTGACGGCGGGGAGAGTGCTCGCGGATCGGCCACCCGCCGAGTTTTTCAGCGACCCGGAAATCATTGCTGCCGTGGTCGGCAAACGGGTCGGCAAATTGGCGAGGGAAGCGTGATGCTTTCCATCAATCAACTCACCGTCGATATTCAGGGCAGCCGCATTCTGCGCGACATTTCGCTTGACGTGGCGGCCGGTCAATTGGTGTGCCTCGTCGGGCGCAATGGCGCGGGCAAGACCACCCTGTTTCGCACCATCATGGGTTTCCTGAAACCCGTGACGGGTGCGATTACATTTGATCAAAAGGCGCTGGCCGACATGGCCACACAATCAATTGCGCAGCTTGGTATCGGTTACGCACCCGAAGAGAGTCAGGTGTTTGGCGATCTGAGTGTGGCGGAAAATATCGAGCTGCCGACCTGGACGCGCAAAACCGCGCGCGACGCGAAATCCCGTATCGATGCCGCCTATGAAATATTTCCCAAACTCCGGCAATACGCGGTGCGCGGCGGCAATCAGCTTTCCGGCGGTGAGCGCAAAATGGTGTCGATCGCGCGCGCACTGACGCTCGATCCGCAAATGCTATTGCTCGATGAGCCGTTTGAAGGGTTGTCTCCCGCCATCATTCCCAGCATCAGCGAAGGCATCGCGTCAATCCGCGCGCGCGGCCATGCGGTGTTGATCGCGGAATCCAACGTGCACCACATTCCGGACTATGCGGATCGGCTGTATGTGCTGGAGCGCGGCGAAATTATTTACCACGGCAAGCCGGGCGACACCTATCCGCCGGAGGTGATGCGTGTGATCACCGGCGGCGCCTGATCGGAGGCGAAATGGCGAAGATTCTCACCCCACAACAAATCGATGCGTATTGGCGCGATGGTTGTATTTTTCCGATACGCGTGATGTCGGAGGCCGATGCCGCTGCGTTGCGCGCGCGACTTGAAGAATTTGAACAGCAAACCGGCGGGCCGCTCAAAGGCGATTTGCGTCACAAGTCGCACCTGCTGTTTTCATGGCTGGGCGATCTGGTGCGGCACACTAAGATCGTCGACGCCATTGAAGATCTTTACGGCCCAAATCTGCTGTGCTGGACCACCAATTTTTTCATCAAGGAGGCGCGCAATCCCGCCTTTGTCTCATGGCATCAGGATTCGACCTACTGGGGACTCGATAAACCGGATGTCGTCACCGCCTGGATTGCGCTCACACCCAGCAATCAATCCAACGGCGCGATGGGCTTCATTCCCGGCACGCACACGCAGGAACAGATTCCGCATCGCGATACCTTCGCAAAAAACAATTTGCTCACGCGCGGCCAGGAAGTTGCGGTCGAGGTGAATGAAAAAGACGCCGTGACCATTACGCTCAAACCAGGCGAATTGTCGTTGCACCACGTGCGACTCGTTCACGGCTCGCCACCAAATCCATCGGACGATCGCCGCATCGGATTCGCGATTCGCTATATCCCGACCACCGTTGCGCAGGTTGCGGGGGACGATAGCGCAACGCTGGTGCGCGGTGTCGATGAACACCACCACTTCGCGCCCGAACCGCGACCGACGCGCGATATGGATCCCGCGTTTGTGGCGTTGCATAAACAGATCGCCGAACGCAACGCGCAAATTCTCTATCGCGGCACGGCGGTGAAAAGTTATAACGATCCGAGCGCGTTGCCGGAGCGGGCGACGAATTTGCCTGCCAAGGAATAGAGCAACGGCGGCGCAATTCAATATCAACGTCAAAGGTGCTGTGTCATCCTGAGCGAAGTGAAGGGTCTCTTGAAGTCAAGATCCTTCGCTCCGCTCAGGATGACACTTCTAAAGATAGCGGACTGGAATCTGGATGCCGGCACGAGAAACACGATGATGCGGCGCTACACTATTGGCCTCCTTCGTCAAATTCTCCGCCCCCATGTCATCAACCCCTGAACCGCGGTTGTCCGAAAGCGACAATTCCGCCGCGCCCGTCGAGTCTCATCGCATACCGGAACCGGTACCTGCCACGTCAGCTGCCATACCAACCGAATCGGCCTCAGTAACGCAACCTCCGTCGCGGCTGCGAGACGCAATACAACTGCTTTCGCGCAACATCGCCAACGCCTTCCGTCTTGCGATTTTCTTGCGCGTGCCGGAAGCCCGCATGCCGGTGATGTGGTGGCAAGTGGTCGCTTTCATCCTATTGAGTGTCGCGGTGCGGATGTTGTGGTCGCTGTGGGAAACGGGCTTTGGCGGCGAATTTCATGCGCAGGCATTACAGGGCATGTTGTTTCATGTGCCGTTGATGATTTGCGCCGGCGTGGCGATGGCGTATGCGGCGCGCCAGCCGGAGAAGTCGCTCGCGACCGTGCAGATGTTGCTGATGATCGCGTTTGCGGTTGATGTGCTGTGTATTGTTGTCTCTCTGATTTGGGACGGCAATGGCGGCGTGGCGAGCCGCATGATCTATCGGATCGTTGGCCGCGCCGCCCCTTATCTGCCAGCCATCTGGCTTGCGGCAGCAAGTATGGTCGCGGCGACTCGTTTGCTGAACATCGCGCCGCGCCAGCGCCTGCCCGCCGTGCTAATCGCGACAATCATCATTGCGCTGCCGCTGGCAACGACGTTTCGTGATCGCAGCATGTGGAGCGAATCCTATGAGGATCGCAAGGCCGAGGCCGAATCGTATTTGCGCAACAATCTCACGCAAGAGGATATTTTTTACCGGCAGCCGGAATTACTCGCGCGCGAACTCGCCGCATTTCAGCCGCAACGGCCCGGTGTGATCGATGTGTTTTTCATCGGCATGGCGGGGCATGGTTATCAGGATGTGTTCAAGAAAGAAGTCGATGCCGTCACGCAACTAATGCGCGAAAAATTCGACGCCAACGGCCACACCATTCGCCTCATCAACAATCGCCACACAGTGGCGACCACACCGATCGCGAGCGTGACCAGCCTCACCGCATCACTGAAACGCACGGCGACGGTGATGGATATTGACGAAGATATTCTGGTCTTGTTCCTGACCTCGCACGGCTCAGAAGCGCATCGTTTCTCACTTGATCTATACCCGTTGCAATTCAAGGATCTCGATCCGCTGGTGCTGCGCAAGGCGTT
Source organism: Betaproteobacteria bacterium (assembly GCA_043744315.1). Classification (GTDB taxonomy): domain Bacteria; phylum Pseudomonadota; class Gammaproteobacteria; order Burkholderiales; family Usitatibacteraceae; genus UKL13-2. The sequence continues at coordinate 10,131 of JAYTUX010000447.1, forward strand.
GGACGACTCCGGCATCAAGTACCGCGTGGTGGTGATCTCGGCCTGCTATTCGGGCGGCTTCGTCGATGCGTTGAAAGATGAAAACACGCTCGTCATCAGCGCATCCGCGCCGGATCGAAATTCTTTCGGCTGTAGCAATGAAAACGACTGGACCTATTTCGGCAAAGCCTACTTCGATGAAGCACTGCGCAAAACTACCTCATTCACCGAAGCGTTTGCGCTGGCCAAACCAGTGATCGAAGCGCGCGAGAAAAAGGACGATTACACGCCGTCCGATCCGCGGATCGCGGAAGGGGCGGCGATCAAAATAAAGTTGGCGGCGTTGCAGACGCAATTGGCGGGTGCGGCCGCGATCGCGGCAACTGCGTCGCCTTCGGTTGCCATCATGGACTCGGCATTCCGCTACGCCGAATTGGTATACGACCAGAAATTTTTCGACGTCGAGCGCGCCGCCTGTCTGGCATCCGCGCAAAACACCGGCCCTGATGCGATGGTCGCGCGCAAAGCCGATACCTTCGGCGGCCTCACCCCCGCCCACGCCGCATGGCCGCAACTCACCGTGGCGTGGGATCGCTATGCAGAAGAAATGTGTAAGCGGTTCAGCGAACCGCAACTTCGTCGCGAGAGTTTTGCGCGGCATTTGCGTGCTGGAAGCACTCCAAATGAAATCGAATCCATGATCAAGTTCTACGCCACGCCGCGGGGCGAAAAATGGCACACCGCGGAAAAGCGAGCGATGCAATTGATGCTTGATGAGGTTGCAAAGCGTCAGGATGCACTGCAGATGCAGTTCTATGCCGGGTACGTTGAGACGCAAGATCGGGTGTACAAGGCGTATAGCGAGGCGGAGGGAAATAAGAAGCGTTGAGGCGCAAAGCGAATAACACGCACCGAACTTGCGCAACCTGCTCTCTACTCTGTAGTTTGATTTGTTGACGATAAACCACACGCACACCAGGCATCAACAAACACGATCAACCGGATATTCAGAACATGCTAGCCTCCCAAAAAGATTGCTGCGATCACTGGATTTTGTATCTTTTCGACGGCCGTTGGCTGGGCGTTATTTCGACCGGATAGAATCGCTGAAACTAGTGAGATCTCGCAAGAACTGGTTTTACAGGTGCGAGGTGTTCTCCCCTTGCTGAATTCGAGGCCAGCAACCGTACGCGTTCTCTTCAATGAAGTCTTTGACGGGACGGCGTATCGGCGCAAATTGTTGGCAGAGCCGGCCGGAAACTCTCTTGTTCGTCGCAATGGCAAACGCTACAACACCACAAATGGCGTTGGCGCTTTGGAGGAGTCCAGCTCATTGGCGATCGGACCAGTTTTGCTCTTACGTCATCAACGTGAGCCCATACCTTTCGTTGGTGACATCTTGCCTAGTCATTTTTGGACCACGCGTGTGTTGAGACGCATCGAGGCGACGCCGGCCCAAAGCTATCCTCCGGCAATCGGCAATACTTTTGACGCTGCGCTTTGGGTCGAATCTAGATATGCAACTGGCGATGTGATTGAGGTCGAAAAATCCCAAATTTCTTGTAAGGCCGTTGAGCGCATAAGAGCCGAAAGGGTGCATAGGACTTTGGAAGGTAACGCGACCAAAATTCGCTGCGAGGAAACCAATCCAATCAACGAAAGATTGAAATCGAAAATTGTCGCTACTATGGGGGACTGGGCAGACTTTAGTGGCGCTACCCAAGTCTTTGCGTCGGAAAGCTGGTATATCGACTCGTTGGGTCTGACGATCCAGACATGGAGCCAGGAAGCCCTTAGGTTTGCCGATGGGTCGCTAGGCGGCGATCTCACAACGACACGAACCATTGACAGTATTCAAGTTCTGCAAACAGCAAGCCAGTGATATGAGCAATTTTTGTCAGATAACGATGGCACTCAGCAATGCGGAAAAGGGGCTGGGGTCAATTTATCTTACGCCATTCGAAAATATCAACCACGGCACCGCTGATCGCTACCGTCATCCTCGCAAACGCGGGGATGACAACAATTGAGGGCAAATAGCAGCGCCAAATTGAACACTCAAGCACCCGCGCGCCTCCCGGCCTGAAAAGACTCCAAAACCCGCACCAGTGCTAGACTTTGCCCCCACCACTCCCCAGCCGCAAAACCCCGTCCCCACCCTTCTCCAATCGCTTCAACAGCAGCTTGAAAATATCCGCATCGAACTCCACGTCGCGATTGATCTCCGCGAGCTCATGCATTTCGAATTCCGTTTTCGCGCTGCCGTAATAGCGCCAGCGATGAAACACATGCGCGCGCTGCCAGCCTTGGTCGGGATGGGTTTCGCGGATCGCGATCGGGCCTTTGTAGGGCCACACGGGGAAGGTGAATTCCGATAGCGCTTCAGCGAGGCGCGCATTGTGTTGCTGAAGCGTCTCGATACCGACGCAGTAGCCTTCGCAGCGCTTGAGTTGCCGCGCGAAGCACGGCCCGCCGGGTGCCTCGCCGCCGATGGCTTTCCAGCAGAGTCCGTTTTCGGTCGCGAGTTGGGTGAGCAGGTCTTTTGCGCGCGGTTTGGAGGGAAACGGGCCGTATAGGCCAGCCACATTTTCCAGGTCGGTTTCTTCGAGCTTGATGATTTCTACCGGCACGCTCAGGTTGGTGAGTTTGATCAACACCATTTGTGAGTTGCGTCGCAAGCGCAAATTTCTGAGCGGCTGCGACGATTTGATTAACTGCGATTCGCGCAGCAATGCGCCGAGTTCTCCCGCTGTTTCTTCAAACTCGATGCGGCGAATTTCCATCGACAGGCGCACATCGTTTGAGTGCCGATGGTCGGATGAAAAATGCGAACGCACGCGGTCGCGCAGGTTCACGCTCTTGCCGATATAGATCGGCAGATCGCTCACGCCGTAAAACACATACACGCCGGGGCCATCGGGCAACGCATCGAGCGCGCCGGGGTCCAGCTGCGGTGGCAGGCTTGGCATTTTCAGCAGCGATTTGGTGGCCGCTATCACGTCTTCCGCGGGATGCTCGCGCGCAGCGGTCTGCATGAATTGCCAGGCCATTCTGGCGTCTCCCATGGCGCGGTGCCTGCCGGGCGCATTCAGCCCATGCCGCGCAATCAGTGAATCAAGATTGTGCGTCGGGTATTGCGGATAAAGCTTTCGCGATAGCCGCACCGTACACAGCACCTCCGCCGAAAACGGCACGCCGTGCCGCCGAAACGCGTTCTTGATAAACCCGTAATCAAAGCGCGCGTTGTGCGCAACGAACAAATGTCCATCGAGGCGGGTTAGTACCTCGTCGGCCAATTCTGCAAACGTCGGCGCATCGCGCACCATCGCATCCGTGATACCGGTCAACGCCTGAATTTCCGGCGGGATCGTGGTTTCGGGATTGACCAGCGACGACCATTCCTCGATCACCTCGCCGTTCAACACGCGCACAATGCCGATCTCCGTGATGCCATCGCT
>JAYTUX010000448.1:0-3831 GCA_043744315.1 Betaproteobacteria bacterium
TCGATCGGCATGATCACGTCTTGATCGGCGCGTGGTTGATCGGGAACATCCTTTAGCGATTCGGCGATGGTCTGGCCGGTGATGGTCATGCAGTCGCCATTCAACAGGCCGGCATTGAGCAGGATCTTCATCACTTGCGGGATGCCGCCGGCCTTGTGCAAGTCCACTGCAACGTACTTCCCGGACGGCTTTAAGTCACATATAACCGGCACTTTCTTGCGCATGCGTTCGAAATCGTCGATGGTCCATTCCACATCGGCCGCGTGGGCGATGGCGAGGAAATGCAGCACCGCGTTGGTCGAGCCGCCCACGGCCATGATGACAGCGATAGCATTCTCGAGTGATTTGCGCGTGACGATGTCGCGCGGGCGGATGTTGTGCTTCACCGCATTCAGCAGCACGCGTGCGGATTCGGCGGCAGATTCTTTTTTCTCCGCATCTTCCGCGGCCATGGTGCTGGAGTACGGCAGCGAGATGCCGATCGCCTCGCAGGCGCTGGACATGGTGTTGGCCGTGTACATGCCGCCGCAGGCGCCCACGCCGGGGATCGCGCAGCGCTCGATGCAGCCGAAATCTTCCGCGTTCATCTTGCCGGCATTGAAGGCGCCCACCGCTTCGAATACGGAGACCACCTGCAAGTCCTGACCCTTGTAGTGGCCGGGCTTGATAGTGCCGCCGTAAACCATGATGGCGGGAATGTTCATGCGCAGCACACCGATCATCGCGCCGGGCAGGTTCTTGTCGCAGGCACCGATGGCGACCACGCCGTCCATGAATTGCGATTGGCAAGCGGTCTCGATGGAGTCGGCAATCACCTCGCGGCTCACCAGGGAATACTTCATGCCCTCGGTGCCCATCGAGATGCCGTCGGTGACGGTGATGGTGCCGAACATCTGCGGCATGCCGCCGGATTCGCGAATGGCTTTGTCGGCCGCATCGGCGAGTGGCTGGATGCCGGCGTTGCAGGGGTTAAGCGTGCTGTGGCCATTTGCCAGGCCGATGAAGGGTTTCTTGAAGTCGTCATCCTGGTAGCCGATGCCGCGCAGCATGGAGCGGTTGGGGGCGCGTTCGTTGCCCTGGGTGATGGCGAAGGAGCGGTAGGGTTGTTTGGGAGCGGTGGGGGTGGTCATGGTGAATTCTGTCGAGGTCGGTTAAAGTTGAATTTGATTGTACCGGAAGCGGTTTTTTCAGCCGGTATGCATACCTAAAACGGATAATGGGAGAAGACAGGAAATGATGGCGAAACGAGAGATTGTCGCAAGTTACGGGCGGGCCGCGTTGGCATTGCTGATGTGCGTTTCCAGCATGGCGTTTGCGCAAAATTATCCCAACAAACCCATCCGCCTGCTGGTACCGTTTGCGCCCGGCGGCAGTTCCGATATCGTCTCGCGCTCGTTCGCGGCGGAAATGCAAAAGACGCTGGGTCAGACCGTCGTCGTTGAAAGCAAACCCGGTGGCGCGGGCAACATCGCCATGCAGGAGGCCAAATCCAGCGCACCCGATGGCTACACCATCATCCTCGGCCACGTCGGTACGTTGGCAGTCAATCCGGCCATGTTCGAGAAATTGCCGTATGACCCCGTCAAGGATTTCGTGCCGATCACGCTGCTCGCGAAGGTGCCGAGCATGCTGGTCGTGCATTCGGAAAAAGTGAAAGCGAAGAATCTGAAAGAGCTGGTGGAATTCGCGAAGAAAAATCCGGATGCGCTGAATTACGGCTCGGCCGGGAACGGAAGTTCAGGTCACCTTGCGATGGCGTATCTGGCGTTGACGGCGGGATTCACGGCGACACACGTGCCCTACAAAGGCACCGGCCCGATGATGACGGATCTGCTCGCGGGTCGGCTCGATGCCACATTCACCGGCGCGCCGCCATTGATGGCGCATGTGAAAGCCGGCACGCTGCGGCCAATCGCCGTCGGCACCGCGAAGCGCTCACCGGCGCTGAAAGATGTACCGACGATTGCCGAATCCGGCTACCCGGGATTTGAAACCTCGCAGTGGTATGGCTTGCTCGCACCCGCAGGGACGCCGGACGCAATCATCCAGAAACTCGCGCAAGCTGCCGCTGCCGCCGGCAAAACGCCGGCGGTCGCGGAACGGCTTGCCGCTGAAGCGGCCGAGCCTTCGACGGGCACATCGAAAGAGTTTGCCGAATTCATCAAGCTCGAGGCGGGACGCTGGAGTGATGTGGTGAAGAAATCTAAGATCAAGGCAGATTGATTCGACGGCAAACACGAAACACAAGCACTGGCGGGGTGTTCCGCGGGTTTTCGGCCCGAGAGGTGCACTGGTGCTTGTGTCTAAAAATTTCGGCACGCCATCGAGGCGGTGACAAAAAAATGTTGAGTTCTCTCCTTCCCCCGCGCAGGCGGGGGCCCAATTGCGGCGATGCGGTAGAGCGAAACTTGGCCCCCCGCCTACGCAAGGAAAGGTCAAGCTTTCAACATCATTGTTCGCCGCATCAATCACTATTCGGTGAAGCCGTCGCCCCGGATTAATTCCGGGGTCTAATGTTGAATTGGCTGAATGGAAACTACTTCGCCCAATTTTCGATTCTTAAATTGGGAATACGTTTGAATTCGCGCTCATTGTTGGTGACGAGCGTAAGCCCGAGGGAGAGCGCGTGTGCGCCGATCCACAGGTCATTCGCGCCGATCGGAGTGCCTTTGCGCTCAAGATGCGCGCAGATGCGGCTGTATTCTTCCCCGACATCTTGATCGAGCGGCATTACGCCGAGAACCGCGATTAGGTCGGCAACGCTTTCGCGGGACTTGACGGGCTGGGTACTTTTTTCTGCGCCTTTCAACAGCTCGCCGTAGGTGATCACGGAAATGCAGGCATCGGTATCCGATACTTGCGGCAAGCGTTTGTTGAGTGCAGGGGATGAGCGCTTGATGCTGTAGATGCAAATGTCCGTGTCCAGCATGTACTTCACATTTTCACCCTTACCTTTGGCGCGCGCTTGCCTGCTCCGCCACGAGTCACTTTCTTGGGCGGAACAAGTTCGTCTGGCGCGTCCCAATCCGGTACCGGTTCGGGTGGTGGATCGCGTCGACCATCAGCAAAGAAGTCTGCTGGAAATGATTTGAAAATTTCCAGCAGCGGTGCCAATGTGCCATCGCGCTGGGTCAGAATGAGCGCTTTGCCCTGGCGTTTGATTTCAAAGGTCTTGCCGGCTTGGACATTGAATTCGCGTGGAATCCGCACCGCGATCGAATTCCCACTCTTGAACGCTCGCGTAATGGTCTTCATGTGTTTCACCGAATTTATTGGGATATACTCACTGTATATACATTTGAAGGCAAGATCAAGCATGCTCACCCACCCGCAATTCGATCCCATCGCCCTCTCGCTGGGCCCCGTCGCCATCCGCTGGTACGGGCTCATGTATGTGCTCGCGTTCGGATTATTCGTCTTGCTGGGGCGCATGCATTTGAAGCGGCGGCCCGATATCGGTTTCAGCAAAGAGAACCTCGACGACCTGTTGTTCTTCGGCATGTTGGGCGTGGTGCTGGGTGGCAGGTTGGGCTATGCGCTGTTCTACACGCCGATGCATTTTCTTGCGCACCCGATCGAGATTTTCTACATCTGGCAGGGTGGCATGTCATTTCACGGCGGCTTTCTGGGTGTGCTGGTGGCGATGTGGTGGTTCGGGCGAAAAACCAATCGCGGTTTTTGGCAGGTCACGGATTTCATTGCGCCGCTGGTGCCGACGGGTTTGGCCGCCGGACGCATGGGCAATTTCATCAACGGGGAATTACCGGGCCGCGTGACGGACGCCGCAACATGGCCATGGGCAATGTGGTTTCCGCAGGTCGATGCGACGCC
>JAYTUX010000449.1:0-13531 GCA_043744315.1 Betaproteobacteria bacterium
TACCTCGCAAATCTGCCGATACAACGGCACCATCGACGCGCAAAACACCAGCATGACCGGCACGATCAACAATAATTTTTTCAGCGTAAGACGGCTTTCGCTCCTTTGTTTCTCCTGGCGTTCGCGTTCCTGTCGATCAATGGTCACCTGCCGCCGCCTGAAAATTTGAACAACGTAAAAACAAATACCGCCGCAACCCACGCCAGAAGAAACGCCAGCGTTAAATATTTGCCGCGCTTCACTTGCGGCGGTGTGCCGCCATCCTGCATATTGTCCATCTTCGCACCCAAGCCAATGACTTATTTCAGTACGGGCGCGGTTTCGAACGTGTGATAGGGAACGGGGCTCGGTAAATGCGTCCATTCGAGCGAATCCGCACCTTCCCATTGCTTGTCTTTGGCTTTTTCTCCGGACCGAATCGTGGTCACAACGTTGTAAAGGAAGATCAGCTGGCTAAAGCCAAGCAGGAACGCGCCGATGGTGGAAATCTGATTCCATTCGGCATATTGCATTGCATAGTCCGGAATCCGGCGCGGCATGCCAGCCAATCCAAGGAAATGCTGCGGGAAAAAAGTAATGTTAAAGGCGATGGCAGAAATCCAGAAATGCCATTTACCAAGCGTTTCGTTGTACATCTTGCCGGTGAATTTCGGCAGCCAGAAATATACGCCCGCCGTGAGGCCCCAGATGGCACCGGGGAACAGCACATAGTGAAAATGCGCCACCACGTAATATGTGTTGTGCAAGGTGATATCGACCGCGACGATTGCCAACACCAAGCCGGAAAATCCGCCGAGCGTGAACATACAGAGAAAGCCGATGCAGAACAGCATCGGTGTTTCAAACGTGAGTGAGCCTCGCCACATGGTCGAAATCCAGTTGAAAATTTTCACGCCGGTGGGAACCGCTATCAGCATGGTCGCAAACATGAAAAAGAGTTGCCCCGCGGCCGGCATGCCGACCGTGAACATGTGGTGGCCCCAGACGATGAACGACAGGATCGCGATTGACGCAGTTGCGTACACCATCGAGGCGTAACCGAATAAAGGCTTCCGCGCGAAGGCGGGAATGATCTGCGAAACAATGCCGAACGCGGGCAGAATCAAAATGTAAACCTCGGGGTGGCCGAAGAACCAGAAAATATGCATGAACATCGTCGGATCGCCGCCGCCCGCCGCGTTGAAAAAGCTGGTACCGAAGTGGCGGTCGGTGAGCAGCATCGTCACTGCGCCCGCGAGCACCGGCATGGTTGCGATCAGCAAGTAGGCCGTGATCAGCCAGGTCCAGCAAAACAAAGGCATGCGCATCAGCGTCATGCCGGGTGCGCGCAAATTCAGTATCGTGGTGATGATGTTGATCGATCCCATGATCGACGATGCGCCGAGCAAGTGAATGGCGAGAATCGTCATGTCGGTGCCGATGCCAGACTGAATGACCAAGGGGGGGTATAAGGTCCACCCCGATGCGGCTGCACCGCCCGGTACCAGAAACGAGGAAAACAACAAAATCGCCGCCGGAATCATAATCCAGAAGCTCCAATTGTTCAGGCGGGGAAATGCCATGTCCGCCGCGCCAATTTGCATCGGCACCAGCCAGTTGGCGAAGCCCACAAACGCCGGCATTACCGCTCCGAAGATCATTATTAAGGCGTGAACCGTCGTAAGCGAATTGAACAACTCCGGATCAACAATCTGCAAACCAGGCTGATACAACTCGGCGCGAATGACGAGCGCCATCGCGCCGCCAACAAAGAACATGAAAAACGCGAACCACAAATACATGCTGCCGATGTCTTTGTGGTTGGTCGTGGTGAAAATGCGTGTCCACGGCCCTTTGTGATCATGATGTTCGTGATCATGCCCATGATCGTGATCGTGTGCGTGGTCTGCTGTGTGCGTTGCTGCGTTCGCCATTGCGATCTCCTGAAACTTCAATCTCTCTAAACTGCGGTTCCGGTTTCCCGGGTGCCACTAAACTTGCGTGTAGCCAACACTATTTCCGCGCGGCTTTCACATCGGCGGGCTGTACGATGGTGCCAGTGCTGTTCCCAAACGTATTCTTGGTGAACGTGATTACCGAAGCGAGATCAGTATTCGACAATTGCGCGAATGACTGCATCGCGGTACCGGGTCGCCCATTGAGCAACACATTGATTTGCTGATCTGCCGCTGCCAACACCGTCTTGGATCCGGCAAGCGCAGGAAATGCGGGCGGCATGCCTTTGCCATTGGGTTGATGACAGGCGACACAGTTTGCGGCATACACTTTTTCGCCTTGCGCTTTCAATTCGGCCATTGTGAATTTGCGGGCAAGATCTTCAGCAGGGGCGACAGGAACTGCCGCTGCCACCGGCTTATTGCCCCACTTGCCTTTTGCGTCATCCAGCCACTTCGCGTAATCGGTTTCCGATTTCACGATGACCGTGATGGGCATAAAACCATGAAGCTTGCCGCAAATCTGGCTGCATTGGCCCTTAAAGGTGCCGACTTTTTCTGCCTTGAACCAGACATCCTTGATAAATCCCGGGATACCGTATTGGTTCACACCGAGCTGTGGTACATACCAGCCGTGGATCACGTCATTTGAGGTAACCAACAGGCGGACTCGCTTGCCGATAGGGACGACGAGCGGATTGTCGACTTCCAGCAAATAGTCGTCGCCTTTTTTCTCTGTCGCCGGGAGGCCCGGCTGGCCGATCTGGCTCCACGGTGTCGAGAGGTTGGAATAAAACCCCATCTCGTCCGCGCTGTAATCATATCGCCAGCCCCACTGAAACCCTGTGACTTTAATCGTCATGTCCGGGTTCGACGTGTCCTTCATATCGAGAATCGTGCGGGTGGCAGGGACAGCAATGGCGATCAGGATAAAAAATGGAATGATCGTCCAGATGATTTCGATCAACGTGCTTTCGTGGAAATTGACGTCGGGCTTGGCACCTTTCGATTTGCGGAACTTGAAAATCGAGTAAAACATTGCGCCGAAAACGATCACGAAAATGGCTGCGCATATCCACAGAATGTACATGTGGAGCCCATATATCTGCTCTGAAATTGGCGTCGCAGGCGGCGCAATATTCACATCGTAACTTGCACCTGCGGGTACCGCCAAAAGAACAAGCAACAGGCCGCCTACCGACAGCATGAATGTTCGCAATAGTGAATGATTCATTTTATGCATGCTTTTTGCCCGCCTTGTATTTCGAAAGTCTGCCAGCGTTGCTGACAGCGCCATAATTTTTACCAGTCGATCCAACACTTGAAAGGCAATCCCACTTCCGCCATTCGCGCAACCGACGTGAAAAACCTTTTCAATTCGCGCAAAAGCCATTGCCCCTCGGCATTCCCCGCCAATGTTGCCACGCCGATACCAAGTCAAAACACCAAACGCCTATTTTATCGCAGCGGGGTGTGGTCTGGCAAAGTATGCACATGGATGAAGGCCATCTGCAGGCAATTGACGCCTGAGATGCGGGCAACCGGGCAAAATCCTCGTGGTATCGATTGCCAACTTACGTATCTGTTGGCGGCTTATCAAATTCGCCCACCGTTTTTTCACCGGGGATTGCGTATCGCTCCTCCGCCCAAGCGCCCAAATCGATCAATTTGCAGCGTTCGCTACAGAAGGGCCGAAAGGGATTGTCGCTCCTGAATTCGATCATGGTGCCGCAATGCGGACAACGGACACGTCTTGGAATCATCTTTACAAATTGCAATAAGTCAGGTTGAAATCGACATCCGCCTCAAATAATCGGGTGCGTTGCACGCTGCCTGGGAGAATGAATCTGATATTCAATGCATATTTGTTTGCACTGATTTCCGGTACACACGATAAATCGCGCACCAGCGTCACCCGTAGCATGTGTGCGGCACGCTCCATCGGCATTTGCTGAAACACGCCCCCATATGCAATCAGCGGAACCGATTTCCCGCTTTCGCGAAGCACCCGCAAGACAATCCGCAATGCGGCCGCAATCGCGTTCATCGGCCCGAGCCACCCCGCAAGATCGGCGCGCCGGTCGGCATTGTCGCGGTGCAGCCAGTGGTGGTACGAAGGCAAATCGAATTCACAGGTTCCGCCCGGGATCGAGGCGCGCTGCTTGATTGTCATCAGCCACTCGTTTTCGCGCAAGTGCTGGCCTGTCTTACCGGACGACGCCAACAAATCGGCAAAGGTTGATTCGATCTCACCGATCACGGAATCAAGTTTCTCTTCGGAAATTGCAGGATTATTACGCAAGGCTTCCAGAAACAATCGCTGGCGATCCAACTCCTGAAGCAAGTCCGACTTAAGATCGCCGCGACTCGCCACATCGAGTATTTCAAATATCGCGAGCAGGCCCGCCTGATGGTCCAGCGGCGATTCCTGAGCAACAAAAAAATCCACGCGATCGAATAAATCCTCCAACCGCAACAGAGTGCGGACACGTTCATTCAGCGGATATTCGTAAGTGATCACGCGCGGCACGCTAGGTTAGGATCGGCGAATTGTGACCCATTGACGGCCAGTTTACAAATTTAGTGATTTGCATTGATTTGCCACCATCAATCGCCATTCAAAATCCCCGTTGACCGATATTTTTCGTGCAGACGCGCGACCTGCGGTATGAGTTCTGTTGTCTCGCCTGAGTTTGCCAACACGTCGTCCGCAAGTTGCAGCCGCATTGGTCGGGAAATTTGCGTGGTGATGATCCGTTGTACTTCAGATAAGGTCAATCCAGAGCGCATCATTACTCGCCGACATTGCAGATCAATCGAGCAATCCACAACGAGGGCTCGCCAAAAGCGATCTCGATATCCCATGGATTCAAACAATAGCGGTACCGCCAGCATCACGTAGGGTGCTTGTCGCGCAGCGTCGGAGGCGAGAGCCCGATTGGCCTCATCGCGAATCATTGGATGCAAGATAGCTTCCAGATCTCGGCGAGCATGGGAATCGGTGAAAACGCGAGCGCGCATCAATGCCCGATCCAGCGCGCCATTGGTCGCGAGTACCGAATCCCCAAACCGTTCGCGAATCGGCCCAATGGCGCGTCCGCCGACGTCGGAAATCGCATGTGCAATCGCATCGGTGTCGATCAGGCAGGCACCGCGTTGAACGAAGAGATCCGCGACCGTCGATTTACCCGATCCAATGCCACCGGTCAATGCAACTATGCGCTCCAGCGTCGGCATCGAATCAGGCCGGCATGCGCCCCAGGTACCAAGTGTTTAGCGTATTGCCCCAGAAAAGAGCGATGAACCCAGCGGCGGCAAGGTAGGGGCCAAAGGGCAATTTTGCGCCGCGTTCGCGGCCTTGCAAAATAATGCCGGCGAGGCCGACAATTGTCCCCACCATCGCCGACAACAAAATGACCAATGGCAGCATTTGCCATCCCAACCACGCTCCGATTGCCGCCAATAACTTGAAATCGCCGTAACCCATCCCCTCCTTACCGGTAAGCAACTTGAAGCCCCAATACACCGACCAGAGAATGAGATATCCCGCAACGGCCCCGATTACCGACGAGGTGAGATCGGTAAAAGTACCCCCAACATTGGCCAACAGGCCTAGCCACAATAGTGGCAGGGTGATGTCGTCCGGCAGCAAAGTCGTATCGGCATCGATGAAGGTTAGCGCGATCAGTGACCAGATATAAAGCAATGCAAATACCACAATCCAGGAAACGCCGAAGCGCCAGGCGGCATAAGCACTCGCGATACCGGTTAGCGCCTCCACGATGGGGTATCGCATGCTGATTGACGCCTTGCATGCGGAACATTTCCCTCGCAAGAACAGATAACTCACGATCGGGATATTTTCCATCGCAGTGATCTTATGTCCGCAAGATGGGCATGCAGAGCGAGGCACTACCAGGCTGTAACGTGGCGGCGGATTGGCCGCTGCCACTTCGGTCGCTTTCGCGGCCTCTTCTGGCTGGAGAAACTCGATGCACTGCTGACGCCAATCGTTTTCCATCATCTTGGGAAGACGATGAATCACCACATTCAGGAAACTGCCAACCATGGTGCCGACAACCAGCACCGTGGCGACAAAAAACCAGGGCTGCGCGCGAAACGCCTCTATCAATTCCATTTATTGTTGTTTTTCTCGGATGATGACCAGGATCGTCAGGCGACCGCTTGACCCATTTTGAAGATCGGCAAATACATGGCAATCACCAATCCGCCGATCACGGTACCCAACACCACCATGATCATCGGCTCCATCAAGCTTGCCAGCGCATCGACTGCGTCATCGACTTCTGCTTCGAAGAAATCCGCAACCTTGCTCAGCATGCCGTCGAGTGCGCCGGATTCTTCGCCGATCGCGCACATTTGCAAGACCATATTGGGAAACACGTTGCTGTTTTGCATCGCAACGGTGAGGCTCGATCCAGTGGTCACTTCCTGCTGAATTTTCTTTGTTGCATCGTAGTAGACTCGGTTGCCCGCAGCACCGGCTACCGAATCCAGCGCTTCGACGAGCGGCACGCCCGCCGCAAACATTGTGGACAATGTGCGCGTCCAGCGCGCAATGGTTGCCTTGCGAATCAAATCGCCGAATACCGGCAGCTTCAGCATCAGGCGATCCATAAAGGCCTGCATTTTTTCCGAACGCCGCCAGGTGTTGAAAAAGAACCAAACCGCGCCGCCGCCACCGCCAAAAATGATGTACCAATACTTGACGAAGCCGTCCGACATCTGCATGACGATCTGTGTCGGCGCGGGAAGATCGGCCCCGAAACTGGAAAACAGCTGTTTGAACTGCGGAATCACAAAAATCATGATGACCGCCGTGACGATAAACGCGACCACCATAATCGCCGTTGGGTAGAACAGCGCTTTCTTGATTTTTGATTTGATGGCGAGAATTTTTTCCTTGTACGTCGCCAATCGATCCAGCAGCGTATCGAGAATACCCGCCTGCTCACCTGCCGCCACCAGGTTGCAGAAAAGATTGTCGAAGTACAGTGGATATTTGCGGAATGCCTGCGCGAGACTGCTACCGGTTTCAACCTCGGTTTTGATATCCAGCAACAACCGGGTCACTGAAGGATTGCTGTGGCCCTTGGCAACGATATCGAACGCCTGTAACAACGGCACACCAGCCTTCATCATGGTGGCAAGCTGGCGCGAGAAAAATGTAATGTCCTGATCGGTAATTTTCTTACCGCCACCACGCGATTGTTTCTTGACTTTTGGGTTGCTGATGCCCTGGCGCCGCAATGTCGAGACGACAATATTTTCGCCCGATGCGCGCATCTCGCCCTTGACGATTTTGCCGGACTTGTCTTTGCCTTCCCAAGTGAAGGTGATGCCTTTGGCGGCCTTGGAATCCTTGCCTGAAGCTGCTGTGGTAGCCATGCGCTACTCCTTTGGTTCATTCATGGACATCGACGACGCTACTCATTCGTGCAGCCTTCAACCTCTTCAAGTGAGGTCATGCCTGCCCGCACCTTCCTAAGTCCCGACCGGCGCAAGTCATAAACGCCTTCCTTCTTTGCCTGATCCGCGATGTCGATCGCGGTACCGTTTTTCATGATGATGCGCTGGAGTTCATCGGTGATCGGCATCACCTCATAGATGCCGACCCGCCCTTTGTAGCCGCTATTCTTGCATATGTCGCAGCCCACCGGCCCATACGGTTGCCAAGTCCCGTCGAGTTCGCTTTCCAGAAAACCTGCCCGCAGCAGCGCTTCTTTCGGAATGTCGATCGGGCGCTTGCAGGAACAAAGCCTTCGCGCGAGCCTTTGGGCGGTGATTAAAATGACGCTGGTCGCGATATTGAAAGGTGCCACACCCATATTCATCAGGCGCGTAAGCGTTGAGGGCGCGTCGTTGGTGTGCAGAGTGGAAAGTACCATGTGACCGGTTTGTGCGGCCTTAATGGCGATTTCGCCCGTATCAAGATCGCGTATCTCGCCCACCATTATGATGTCCGGATCCTGTCGCAGAAACGCTTTCAACGCGGCGGCAAAAGTCAAACCTGCTCTGTCATTGACATTGACTTGATTGATTCCGGGCAAATTGATTTCGCAGGGATCTTCGGCAGTCGAAATGTTGATGCCGGGTTTGTTCAGGATATTCAGGCAAGTGTAGAGCGACACGGTTTTGCCGGAACCTGTCGGCCCGGTCACCAGCACCATGCCATAGGGCCGCGCGATCGCGTGCATCAACGCTGCCTTTTGCTCAGGCTCGTAGCCAAGCGCCTCGATGCCGAGAGTCGCGCTAGAGGGATCGAGAATGCGCATGCAAATTTTTTCGCCGAACATGGTCGGCAGCGTTGACACGCGGAAATCGATTGCGCGGGTGGGCGACAATCGAAGTTTCATGCGCCCATCTTGCGGGATGCGCTTTTCCGCAATATCGAGTCGCGAAATTACTTTGATGCGCGAGGCGATTTTTTCCTTTATGGCCAGGGGAGGTTGTGCGACATCGACCAAAATGCCGTCGGTGCGGTAGCGGATGCGGTAAAACTTTTCGTAAGGTTCGAAATGGATGTCGGAGGATCCACCGTTGATGGCATCGATCAGCACCTTTTGCACATATTTGACGACAGGGGCATCATCGATTTCTTCGGGAGCGGCAGCGGAGGCATCGCCGGTCGCTTCGTCACCACTGCCTAAATCAATGTTTTCAAGCGACGTGTCGTCGCCCATCATCAGATCGAGCGACTTGGCGGCACTTTCGCCAAAACGCTTGATCAAAACAGCGAGCTTGTCTTCTTCTACTACCACAGGCTCAACCGTTGAACCCGTCGCGAACTTCAGCTCCGACAGCAATTGTTCGTTGGTCGGATCCGACATCCCCAGAAACAGCCGGTTGCCGCGCTTTTGCAACGGGATCACCCGTTTGCTGGCCACGAGCTTACTGTCTACCAGCGTGACTGGCAGCATATCCGGGTCCACCGCGGCAAGATCAAGCAATGGCACGCCGAAGGTGTGCGCCGCAAATAGCGCGACGTCCTTGCCGGATATTTTTTTCGACGCCGTCAACTGCTCTATAAAACTGACGCCGGCTTTGGTGGCCTCGATCTGAATGGCATTCGCGTCGACCTGAACGAGTCGGCCCTGTTGCACCAACGCGCGGCTAAGCGGGCTTAATGACGTTGCAGCGACAGCGGCCATGATTCGAGGCGGACTTTCAAAACAATGCAGAAACTACATGATGCTCTTACGCTAACACTTTGTAAAGAATCAGCTATTTAGCGGAAATCCACTTTTCAATTTCGCTTTGAATTTGCGGGGAATCCGGTGCCACTTTGCTCGCAAAGCTGACTACGGTTTTGCCATCCGGCGCGATCAAATATTTGTGAAAGTTCCATTTTGGACGCTCGCCAGTTGCTTTGAACAGCGCGTCGTGCACCGGATTGGTTTGGGCGCCAATTACGGCAGTCTTTTCGATCATCGGAAACTTGACCTTGTAGGTGCGTTCGCAAAAATCCGCGACCTCTGAGTTGGAACCCGGTTCTTGTTTGCCAAAATCGTTGGCCGGGAAGCCGACGATCACCAGGCCTCGATCGCGATATTTGTCGTACAAACCTTGCAGCCCTTCGTATTGTCCGGTGTAGCCGCAATAGCTGGCCGTATTGACGACCAACAGGGTTTTGCCCTTGAACTGGCACAGATCTACCGGCTTGCCCTGCAGGCTTTGAAATCGATGATCCAGCAGCGGCGGGCAGTCCTTCGTTGCGGCGAATAGCGATGGTGTCGCAAGCGCCGATATTGCGAAAAGGGTGCCAGTGATAATCGTTGAGCGCATGCCTGTCTCCAATGGTCGCGACCGTTAAGTCACCTCCCGCAAAGAGTATCAAATTAAGTGTCGTCGGGCCAATCTGGATCGGCTAGCATGCCACCGTGGCACCGGACTACAGAATGTCGACTGCTATAATCTGCTGGCATTTTCACTCTGCAATGCCCTTCAACGAAGTCATTCATGCCGCTATTTGCAATCGGACTCAATCACCGCACCGCGCCCATCGAGGTGCGCGAACGCGTTGCATTTCCGACCGACTCTCAACGTGCTGCCTTGGAGGCATTGAAAAGCGAGACGTTTGCGGAAGAAATCGCACTGATTTCCACCTGCAACCGCACTGAAATCTATGTGCGCGCGCCGGATGTGCGATCTGCCGAGCGCGCAGGCGAGTGGCTCGCGATGCAACCCGGTGCCGACGGTGGCAAACCCGGAGCCAGCCTGCATCCGCATCTCTACCGGCTTAGCGACGCCGACGTGCCTCGGCATGTGTTTCGGGTTGCGAGCGGGCTCGATTCGATGATTCTTGGCGAACCGCAAATTCTCGGCCAGGTGAAACTCGCCGTGAAAATCGCCGCCGAGGCCGGCATGCTCGGCGGTCCGCTTGATCGGCTGTTCCAGGAGACGTTTAAAGTTGCCAAGCAAGTGCGCACCGATACTGCCATTGGCGCTACGTCGGTCAGCATGGCGGCGGCCGCATTGAAACTCGCGCAGCAATTGTTCGGCGACTTGCGCGATACACGTTTATTGCTGATTGGTGCGGGCGAAATGATCGAGCTCGCCGCCGCGCATTTCACCGCTAACGCGCCAAAGTCGGTGGTTGTCGCCAATCGCACGCTTGAACGTGGCCGCGAACTGGCGGCGCGATTTCACGCGCACGCGATAACGCTGCAACAGCTGCCCGAGCGCATTCACGAATTCGATATCGTCATCAGTTCGACCGCATCTACACTGCCCATTATCGGCAAAGGCATGGTTGAAAGCGCGCTCAAATTGCGCAAACACCGGCCGATGTTTATGGTCGATCTTGCCGTGCCGCGGGATATTGAAGCCGAAGTCGGCGATTTGGACGACGTGTTTCTCTACACGCTCGATGGCCTTGGCAAGGTGATCCAGCAAAACAGTGAAAAGCGTGAAGGCGCAGTCAAGGAGGCCGATGCGATTATCGAAATTCGCGTTGGCGAATACATGGCCTGGCTCGCGTCGCGCGCGACGGTGCCGGTGATCCAGCAATTGCGCGGCAAAGCCGAACAGTATCGACAATTGGAATTGGAACGCGCAGGCAAACTGCTCGCGCGCGGCGAGGATCCGGCGAAAGTTTTGGAGATGCTCGCCAACGGCCTCACCAACAAATTTCTGCACCATCCCCTGGCCGCGCTAAACCGTGTTTCCGGTGCCGAACGCGATGCGCTCGCCGATGCGCTCCGCAAACTCTATCCCGAACAGGAAGAGACGTAGCGACGCCAGAGGTAATGTGCCGACGGGGTCCTGTGCAAGCGGGCCGCATCGGTAATTTTTCTCTTGCGCCGCTATGCAGCGCTACCCGCGCCACCACAGAATTTATTGAAACGTCATGAAACCATCGATTGAAAAAAAACTTGCCTCACTCGCAGAACGCTTGGTCGAACTCGATCGATTTCTCGCCGACCCGAATGTCGTAAACGACATGGACAGCTATCGCAAAATCACCCGCGAACGCTCGGAACTGACACCGGTCGTCGAATTGTTCAAGGAATATCAAATGACCGAGGCCGATATCGCGGCGGCGCAGGAAATGGCGGCCGATCCCGAGATGCGCGATTTTGCCGACGCCGAAATCAAGGCCGGAAAAGCCAACCTCGACGCATTTGAAATTGACCTGCAAAAATTGTTGCTGCCCAAGGATCCGAACGACGACAAGAACATCTTTATCGAAGTGCGCGGCGGTACCGGCGGCGATGAGTCCGCGCTGTTCGCAGGCAATCTGTTTCGCATGTACACGCGCTATGCAGAACGCCAGCGCTGGCAGGTGGAAATCATTTCCGAGTCGCAAGGAGAAGTTGGCGGTTACAAGGAAGTGATCGCGCGCATCGTCGGGCAGGGAGCGTATTCGCGTTTGAAATTCGAATCCGGCGGGCATCGTGTGCAACGCGTGCCGGAAACCGAGACGCAGGGCCGCATCCACACCTCTGCCGCCACGGTCGCGATCATGGCCGAAGCGGACGATGTGAGCGATGTGCTGATCAATCCATCGGACGTTCGCGTGGATACCTTTCGCGCGTCCGGTGCGGGCGGTCAACACATCAACAAGACCGATTCCGCCGTGCGTTTGACCCACATCCCCACCGGCATCGTCGTCGAGTGCCAGGATGGCCGCTCGCAACACAAAAACAAAGAGCAAGCCTGGCGCGTGCTGGCCGCGCGCATCAAGGACAAGCAGACGCGCGAGCAAAACGCCAAGGAGGCGGCCGAACGGAAATCGCTTATCGGCTCGGGCGATCGCTCCGAGCGGATCCGGACCTATAACTTTCCGCAAGGCCGTGTCACCGATCATCGCATCAACCTCACGCTATACAAAATCGACAACATCATGGACGGCGACCTGACCGAGTTGACCGACGCGTTGATCGCCGAGCACCAGGCGGAGCAGTTGGCGGCGCTGGCGACGAACGCTTGATGCCGTGACGATTGCCGAAGCGCTCAAGTTCGCGGAAGCGTCGATCGATCGACGCGAGGCGCAGTATCTGCTGGCGAATTTGCTGAAGCTCGACCGCGCGCCATTGCTGGCGCACACCGAGCGCGTCATGACCGTGGATGAAACCGACCAATTCACGCGCCAGATTGCGGCGCGCGCAGCGGGGAAACCGTTTGCCTATATCGTTGGTGCGCGTGAATTTTATGGCCGGCTATTTGTGGTGAACGAACATGTGCTGATTCCGCGTCCGGAAACGGAAATTCTCGTAGAACAAGCATTGGCGAGCATTTCCGGGCAGAAATGGGGGGAAAGCCTCACCAATGCTAGGGTTTTGGATATGGGCACGGGCAGCGGCGCGATCGCGGTGACGCTCGCGCTGGAATCAAAAACGTCGAATGTGACGGCCTGCGATTGCTCCACGGACGCGTTAAAGGTCGCCGCAAGGAATGCACAACTTCTCGGCGCTAACGTCGAGTTCATTGAAAGCAACTGGTTCGCCGCATTCCAACATCGCCGTTTCGAGTTGATCGTCGCGAACCCACCCTACATTGCGGGCGGCGATAAACATCTTGCCGAAGGCGATCTCCGTTTCGAACCAAAGATGGCGCTGACCGATGGCAGCCGCGATGGACTCGATTCCATCCGCACCATTGTCGATGGTGCACCGGCGCATCTTTCATCTGGCGGCTGGCTGCTATTCGAGCACGGCTACGATCAAGCCGACATGGCGCGCGACCTGCTCTTGAAAGCCGGCTTTGAAAACTTCATCTGTATCAATGATCTCGCGGGAATTCCGCGCGTTTCCGGCAGTCAAACTCGCTAAAATGAGTGCCAACTCAACCACTGCAACCGATTCCTTTCTGGAGCATCACATGGACGTGCAAGACAAAATCCGCGAGACCGTGACTTCCCACCCTGTCGTGCTGTTCATGAAGGGCTCGCCACAAATGCCGATGTGCGGTTTTTCCGCTTCTGCCACGCAGATGTTGAAAGCCTGCGGCGTCGATCAACCGTTCACGGTTGACGTGCTGCAAGATCAGGATGTACGCCAGGGCATCAAGGAATACGCCAACTGGCCGACGATTCCGCAGCTCTATATCAATGGCGAGTTTGTCGGCGGGGCAGA
>JAYTUX010000450.1:0-3814 GCA_043744315.1 Betaproteobacteria bacterium
TGCCTTCCACTCAGGCCCCGACGGTGGTCGCGGGAAAATTCCGGCTGATGCTCGATATCAAGATCGACATCGACGCCGAACGCGCTCGCATCGCCAAAGAAATTGCGCGGATTGAAGGCGAAGTCAAAAAAGCGGAGGCAAAACTGGGCAACGAGAGTTTCGTCGGGCGGGCGCCGGCTGCTGTGGTGGCACAGGAAAACGAGCGGCTGTCCGTTTTTGCCGCGACCCTTGGCAAACTCAAGGATCAGCTAAAAGGCTTTGGCAGCTGATTTATATCCTCCATCAAGAGCCTGAAACTCTTGGTGGATGCGGCTGTCAGGGCTTTTCTCCTCCGCTAGCCTACTTCTTTTTCAGGAAGTAGAAAAACTCCTTGTTGGCTTCGCCACTGTTAACCAGTGCATGGCCAGTTTGCTTGGCAAACGCCGCAAAGTCACGTACCGAACCCGGGTCGGTGGCGGTAATCTTGAGCACTTGACCGCTTTCGAGTTCGGTCAACGCTTTCTTCGCGCGCAGGATGGGTAGCGGGCAGTTAAGTCCACGCGTGTCAATTTCTTTGGTAAATTCCATGGGGTAGCCCAAAAGTCTTGAGTCGCCATTTTAGCGCGTCCAAAGATGGGACTTCGGATGTGACTTCGTTTCTCGCATCTGGTTCGGCGGCAGGGCATAATAAATCTTCTTTGGGAACTCCACGCCCCATGGCTGCCCCCGACACGCCCTCTGCATCGACCTGGTTTGTTCTGGTTACACAGTTGCCGGACGACGCCACGGTACGCATGCGCATCCTGCGCATGCTCGACGCGATGGGTTGCGGCATTTTGCGTGACGGCGTGTTTGTATTGCCGGCGTCTGCATCGGCCCAGCAAGGGCTGGAGCGCCTTGGTCTGCATATTTCGACCAGCGGCGGCACCCATCATTTCCTGCGTGTGCAAAGCGATGCAGCCCAGGCCAAAGCGTTTGCGCGCCTGTTTGATCGCGGCATGCGGTATGTCGAACTGATCAAGACAATTGAAGGCATGCGCTCTGGATTTGGCATCGCTGATCCGACGGCGCTTTCGCGCATGTTGATCAAGCAAAAACGTGAATTCGAGGCAATTTCCTCGCTCGATTTTTTTCCCAACCCATCGCGCGAGCGCGCCGCACGGGTGCTGGCTGAGGCGGACGCGGGGGTTCGCGCGGTTCTGTTTCCGCAAAATAAAGAGCTGACCACAACGCAGCAACTGCGCACGCGGCAGAAATTCTTTCGTCGCATTTGGGTGACGCAAAAACCGCTTTGGGTGGATCGCCTCGCCTGTGCATGGCTGATCCGGCGCTTCATCGATGCCGAAGCCACCGTGGCTTGGGTGGAACGCGGCACGCCGATCCAGGACACAGTAGTCAGTTTCGGATTTGAGGAGGCGATGTTTTGCAACTCGGCAAATCAGGTGACGTACGAGGTGCTGCTCGATTCTTTTGGTCTCGCCAAAGATACCGCGTTGAAGCGGATTGCCGGGATCGTTCATGCGCTCGATATTGGCGGCGCACCAGTGCCGGAGGCGGCCGGCGTTGAGGCGATGCTCCAAGGTGCGCTGCGCCGTGCCGCCGAAGAGCGTGTGCTCTTGGCCGAAACAGAGAAGACATTTGATATGTTGTACGACGCGTATTTTCAGTAGCCAGGGCGACACCCATTGCAGCAGCTTGTCAAAAGCATCCAGCGAGCCAAAACGGCAAATCAGCTGCCCGCTGGTTCCTGGCTATTTTCAGCATCGTCCCGGCATGCCCTGCTCAATCGATAGCGGGCCACGCCGGCGCGAGTTATCCGCCCCCTTTGGCGCCTCTTGCGCTGTCTTTTGCTGGTCGGAACGTTCAGAGACCATCAATTCCCAAAGCGTGCGAATGCGTGCGTCGATGATTGACTGCTGGTAGAAATCGCCGTCGCCGGCGCAGCGCGCAATCTGAAATTGCTCAATCGCCGGCGCGGTCGATCCCAACAGCACGAGATATTCACCGAGGGCCTGGTGTTGCGCGACGCGTTTTCCGGTTTCAGAATAGCTCTTCGCCAGCAACTCATAGACCTTGGGGTCATTGCGATAAAGCTGCGACTGCTCACGCAGCAGCAACAATGCCTCCTCGTGCAGCCCGGCTAACTGCAATCCTTCGATCAAACTGAATCGCACATGCCGCACCTGCGGAAATTGCCGGTCTGCGTCACGTAACAACTTCAGTGCACCCGGTACGTCGCCAGCAGACTGGCGGATCCGCGCAGACAGCACACCGAGCATGGGATGCACAGTCGATTTCGGGATTCTCGCCAGCGCGGCCTCAGCGCCAACCGTATCTCGCGCCTGAAGTTTTGCGTAGCTCAAGCCAAAATACGAGGCAGCCTCGTTGGTATAGGTTTTTTCTGCCACCTGCGCACCAAAAAACTTGACGGCATCGCGCGTGCCGTCGACCGAAGTGTCCATCGTCGCGCGCAACTTGGCGCGCACCAGATGAAACGTCAGGCTATCAGAATGCGATCTCGGACGAAGCGTTTGCGCACGATTTTGCACGTCGGCAATGCGCTCGGTGGTGAGTGGATGACTACGCACATAAACCGGCGCATTTGAGTCGTAGACACGATAGGCGCGTTGCATGCGCTCAAAGAAAACCGGCATTGCTGACACATCAAATCCACCGCGATTCAAAATTTCAAGGCCGACTCTATCCGCCTCCCTTTCGAAATCTCGCGAATAGGCCAACTGAGACTGCACTTGGGCGGCCTGAGCACCGGTAAGACAAGCCCCCGCTCCCTGCGGATTCGAGCGCGCCACCAAAAGGCACAGTGCTGACGCCACCATCGATGCGATAGATGCGCGCTGCCCAGCGCTGGCGCCACGGGCTATGTGCTTTTGCGTCAAGTGGCCGATCTCATGGCCCATTACACTGGCCATTTCCGATTCAGCTTGTGCTGCGAGAATCAGGCCGCTATTGACCCCAATAAAACCACCAAGCATCGCAAACGCGTTGATCTGCTGGTCTTTCATCACGAAAAATTCAATGGCCATGCCCGGTTCAGGCCCAGCTGCGATGAGCTGGTAGCCGAGCTCCTGAACGTACGCGACGACCTCTGGATCATCGAGATATGCCGGATCGCGGCGCAATTCGCGATAGTAGCCCTCGCCAATGCGTCGCTCCATTTGCGGCGACAACACATTGGCTGATTCGTCGCCGAGGTTGGGGAGGTTTTGCGCATAGGAAAGCGATGGCCAGGATCCCAGCGGCACCGGCGCGCCCACGACGCAAGCTGTGACCAACGCGACCAGCCGTTTGCCAATGCGACCGCCTTTCACTGTGGCGAAAATGGCTCTGACAGCGGATTTCATAGTGATATGATACTCGGCGCAATCGTTGGTTCCCGGCGCTGCAACCGCAAAAATTGTTGCACGATGTTGCGTCGGACGGTTTTGGGCATTTCCGATGGCACCAAATCTCGCGCTGCCGGCGCACTACCCCACTCTGCTCTGTCTTCTGTATTCATCAGTCGCCCTTTCCCGCCAGCGCACGCCATGACAACCACTTCCTCTGCTCCGATGACACACTTTGATTCCGCGGGCCAGGCGCATATGGTGGACGTGGCGGCCAAGCCTGAAACGCACCGCCTGGCGGTCGCCTGCGGCAGGATTGTCATGCAACCCAAAACGCTGGCCCTGATCGAACAGGGCACTGCAAAAAAAGGCGATGTGTTGGGTATTGCCCGCATTGCCGCGATTCAAGGCGCAAAACGCACTTCTGATCTGATCCCGTTGTGCCACCCACTCGCACTCACTCGCGTGGCGGTCGAATTCAATCTTGATCA
>JAYTUX010000451.1:0-13457 GCA_043744315.1 Betaproteobacteria bacterium
GACAACGTCAAAAGCAGCATTTGGGAATTTGCACTGGTGAACGGCAAGTGGCAGCGGCAAGCCAACGTGAAAGTCACGGGCAAGATGAGCGTGGCCGCCGTCGATGCGGATGAGTCTGACGACTATTTCGTCAACGGTACCGGCTATCTGACCCCGTCCACGCTGTGGCTGCGCACGGCAGGAAAAGGGGCCGATGGTGAGCCGCAGGAATCATTGAAGTCGCTGCCGGCTTTTTTTGATGCATCGCCCTACAAGGTTGAGCAATACGAAGTCGCGTCAAAGGACGGTGAAAAGATTCCCTATTCCGTGATCGTCCGCAAAAACATGAAATGGAATGGAAAAAATCCGACGCTGTTGTACGGCTACGGCGGATTCGAGATTTCTCAAACGCCCGCCTACTCGGCGACGGTTGGCAACGCCTGGCTGAACAACGGTGGAGTATACGTGGTCGCCAATATACGTGGTGGCGGCGAATTCGGTCCGCGCTGGCACCAGGCGGGGCTCAAAGCCAATCGACAAAAAGTGTTCGACGATTTCATCGCGGTCGCCGAAGATCTGATCGCGCGAAAAATCACTGCCCCGCGACACCTCGGAATCTATGGTGGCAGCAACGGCGGATTGCTGGTGGGTGCCGTTGCGGTGCAACGCCCGGAACTTTTCCGTGCGGTACTGTGCGCCGTGCCACTGCTCGACATGAAGCGCTACGACAAATTGCTTGCAGGCGCGTCGTGGGTTGCCGAATACGGCAACCCGGACGATCCAAAGGAGTGGGAATTCATGTCGAAATATTCGCCGTACCAAAATGTAAAGACAGGTGTGAAATATCCCAAGTTCTTCTTCATTACCTCCACCCGCGACGACCGTGTGCATCCCGCCCACGCGCGCAAGATGATGGCGCGGATGATGGAGCAGGGCCATGACGCGATTTATTACGAAAATATCGAAGGCGGCCATGGGGTTTCGGCCAACAACCAGCAATTGGCCTATCGGACCGCACTGCAGTATTCGTTCCTGTTGAACGAATTGAAGTAACGCCCGCCCGAATCCGCCAATCGTTTTTGACGCTGGGGGTGTGGAAACGGTACAATCCGCCCTTCGTTTGTTGGAATATCCGGAGACCTGGCCGAGTGGTCGAAGGCACTCCCCTGCTAAGGGAGCATGCGGTCAAAAACTGCATCGAGGGTTCGAATCCCTCGGTCTCCGCCAAAATCCGCAATCGGTTTAGCGCGGATTTGTGCATGTAATCAGCGTGATAGTCACTTGCGATCGTGGCAAGTCCCACGTTGATAAGTTATAATGTTTTTGTTGCGCCCGTAGCTCAGTTGGATAGAGTACTTGGCTACGAACCAAGGGGTCGTGGGTTCGAATCCTGCCGGGCGCGCCAGTTTCAAACAAAACGCCACCTTTGGGTGGCGTTTTCATTTTGGCGTCCGGAACGAGCCAACAGTTTGGCTCGTGTCAGGATTCGAAAAGCGCTGACAATGTCAATGTCGAGTGTATTGCAAATCGCTGTTCGATCGCGAGCACTGGAGCGGCGTTCAGACGGGTTTCGCCCGGAAACGTCCGTCAAATATAGCGACTTGGCTACTTGTGCCATGAATCTCTGGCGCCCTCGACACGAATCGAACGTGTGACCCTCCCCTTAGGAGGGGGATGCTCTATCCACTGAGCTACGAGGGCGGTGTGCCAAATGTGTGCACCGGAACGCGAGGATTTTACGCGTAAAATTCGGCCATGCCCAACACCCTCCGGCACGGTGACGCGGTGACGACCGCACCGCACCCGCCTTCGGTACCATCGTCGAATTCCCCTGCATCGCCACCCGACCGACTGCCGCGCAGCATCTACGTCATTGGCATGGTCAGCATGTTGAATGATGTCGCGACGGAAATGGTGACACCGCTCATCCCCATCCTGCTCGCGACGGTGCTGGCGAGCGGGCCGTTGGTGCTGGGCCTGGTGGAAGGATTGGCAGGCGCGGTCGCGTGCATCGTGCAGATATGGGCGGGACGGTTTTCGGACGCGCGCGGCGGCAAACGCAAACCGCTCGCGGTGACAGGCTATTTAGTATCGAACCTCATGCGGCCGCTGCTGGCGCTTGCAACCAGTTGGTGGCACGTCGTGACGATCCGCGCGCTTGATCGAGTTGGCAAAGGCATTCGCAACGCGCCGCGCGATGCGTTGATTGTCGATCTCTCGCCGTTATCACTGCGCGCGCGGGCTTTTGGTATTCACCGCGCATTC
This sequence comes from Betaproteobacteria bacterium, assembly GCA_043744315.1. GTDB lineage: Bacteria > Pseudomonadota > Gammaproteobacteria > Burkholderiales > Usitatibacteraceae > UKL13-2. Next base: position 2,245 of record JAYTUX010000451.1, read on the forward strand.
GATAATCTGGGGGCAGTGGGCGGCGCGCTGTTGGGTGCGTTGATTTTCGCAACGGTTTCTTCAAATCTCGGCGATGTCTTGTTGATTTCCGCGATTCCGGGATTGTTGTGTGTGGCACTTCTCGCATTTGGCGTGAGGGAACCGGACAAAAAAATTGCCTCAGTGCCGATGACGTTTCGCCTTCGCTGGAGGGATGTTCCGCAACATGCGCGCGGCTATTTGTTGACGGTTGCGTTGTTCACGTTTGCCCGCGCGGCGGAACTCTTTATCGTGCTGCGCGCGCACGAACTTGGCGCCTCGACTGTGCATGCGTTGCTATTGTGGGCGGCGCTGAATTTTGTGAAAATTTTCGCCAATTATGCGGCGGGAATATGGGCGGATCGCCATGGTCGATTTTCACTTCTTGTTCCCGGCTGGCTGCTACACAGTTTCGCGATGCTTGGATTTTGTTTTGTTACCAATCTGGGCTCACTGTGGCTGGCGGCGTTGTTCTTCGGTGTTGCGATGTCGGTCAGCGAAGGCGTGGAGCGTGCCGTGATCGGTGACTTCGCGGATCCATCGGCGCGCGGAACATTGTTTGGTTGGTACTATGCGCTGGTTGGCTTGGCATCCATTCCGGCAGGCTTGCTGCTAGGCTGGTTGTGGCAAGCAAATGGTGCCGCGGTCGCCTATGCGTTTGCGGGTGCAGCGGGATTCGTTGCGGCGGGTGTTCTGCATTTTAAAGTCGCTCCCACGCTTACTATTGCGGCGCACCCCATTCACAGTACTTAGTGTAATGGTTCACTCGCCGCAACCTTTCTGCGGCCATCTAAAAGACTTTCATGCCCATCCTGCAACTCAAAAATATTTCACTCGCTTTCGGCGATGTCGCATTACTCGATCATGTCGAATTCACAATTGAGCCGGGCGAACGCATCGCGCTTATCGGTCGCAATGGTGCGGGCAAATCGAGTCTGATGAAAATTCTCGCCAGTCAGGCGGTTGCCGACGACGGCGTCATTTCATTCACGCCGGGACTCAATGTGGCGATGGTGTTACAGGAGCCTGATTTCGATGCATCGCTGACAGTTTTCGATGCCGTCGCGAGCGGCCTGGGTGAGGTGTCGCGCGACTTGATTGCTTACCATGAGGCCACGCACCGCGCCACGGAAGGCGACGAAGATGCGTTGCACCAGATGGCGGAAATGCAAACGCGACTGGAATCGAACAACGGCTGGCAATTGAACAACCGTGTCTCGCAAGCGTTGTCGCGCTTGAGCATGGATGAGGACACCTTGATCGGCGCGCTATCCGGCGGCATGAAAAAACGCGTGGCCTTGGCGCGCGCATTGGTGGCCAACGCGGATCTGCTGTTGCTCGATGAGCCGACCAACCACCTCGATATCGAAGGTATTTCATGGCTGGAAGAGGCGGTGAAATCATACGCGGGCGCGGTACTTGTTGTAAGCCATGATCGGCGCTTTCTCGATAACATCGCAACGAGAATTGTCGAACTCGATCGCGGACAAATAGTAAGTTATCCCGGCTCGTTCGCGGAATATCAGCGTCGCAAAGCCGAAGCGTTGAACGCCGAAGCGCTTGAGACAGCGCGTTTCGATAAATTGCTGAAAGAAGAAGAAGTCTGGATCCGCAAAGGCGTTGAAGCGCGGCGCACGCGAAACGAAGGCCGTGTGCGCAGGCTCGAGCAGTTGCGGCGCGATCGCGCGGCGCGTCGGGAGCGCGTGGGCAAAGTCAATTTCTCGCTCGACGCGGGTGAACGTTCCGGCAAGCGTGTCGCCGATCTTGAAAATGTATCCAAATCGTTCGGCGATAAATTGATCATTCGCGATTTCACCGGCGTGGTTCAGCGTGGTGATCGCATCGGATTGATCGGACCGAATGGGGCGGGAAAATCGACGCTGTTGAAAATCATTCTTGGTGATTTGGAGGCGGACAGCGGCATCGTCAAGCGCGGTACGCAACTCGAGATCGCCTACTTTGATCAATTTCGCGAAGCGCTGGATGATGAGGCGATGCTTTCTAATGTGATCAGTCCCGGCGCGGAATTCGTCGAAGTCGGTGGGGCGCGCAAACACATCATCAGCTACCTCGGCGATTTTCTGTTTCCGCCGCAACGCGCGAGAGCCAAAGTGAAATCGCTTTCAGGAGGTGAGCGCAATCGGCTGCTGCTGGCGCGTTTGTTCGCAAAACCCGCCAATCTTCTCGTGCTGGATGAACCCACCAACGATCTCGATATCGAGACCCTGGAACTACTTGAGAATCTCTTGCAGGATTTTTCCGGCACGATTTTGCTGGTAAGCCATGACCGCACCTTCCTGAACAATGTAGCGACACAAGTATTCGCTTTCGAAGGCAATGGTGTGGTTCGAGAATATGCGGGCGGCTACGATGATTGGCTAATGCAGCGCGATGCGGCAGTAAACAGATCGACCGCGGACATAAAGGCAATTGTTGCGGGCAACGCAAAATCCGGCGCGCGCAAAACCAAGCTCAGTTTTAATGAAGATCGTGAACTTGACGCGCTACCCCAAAAAATTGCTGCGCTGGAAATTGAGCAGGCTGAAATAGCGCGGCGTCTGTCGGATCCTGCAATGTATAGCGCATCGAAAAATCAAATCAAGGAATTGAAGGCGCGCCAGACCGGCGTCGGCGTCGAAATTGAAGCGGCCATGGGCCGATGGGAGGCGCTTGAATTGAAAAAGTCCGGTGGCGGCAACCTGCCGGCCTGATCACCATCGGGTGCGAAAAACAAGAAACCCACCAAAGCATCTGGTGGGTTTCGTCATTGGCGGAGAGGGTGGGATTCGAACCCACGATACGGTATAACCGTATGCCGGATTTCGAGTCCGGTGCAATCGACCACTCTACCACCTCTCCGTTTTCGGTCGAAACGCAGGCGCGATTATAGCCGTTCGTCGAACGGGTGTGGGATGCGCACAAAATGAAGTCGTCGCAGCGCGTACACAGATGTGTGCGAAATATCACTAAGCTATTGAATTAAATGAGCGAATACCATGATATTTCTCAATCGTTAACAATGTCATTTCGCGAAAGCAACGTAAAATGAGAAACGCATCATTTTCATCGGCAACTTAGTTGGGGCAAACCGTTGCACAGCAACGCGCGTATCAAGTCTCAGACACCCAGCACAAATTGCAGGAACAGGGTACAATTTACAGCGATTGCTTAGAAAGATGCTGTAATGTATTGATTGTAATCAATTTTATTTGATATTTAAACGACAAGTGTTAGTCCATGGATTGGTAAATCCAAGCGAAGTTTTTTGGATTGAAATTGTGTGCTTTTAGTGTATTTGGAATTGCAAATAAACCTGAAGATAATTTGTGAGAGCAAAGCATGTTTGGTAAATCCTCCTTTCTCCTGATGATATTAACGCTTTCAAGCGTCGTAGGTGCGCAACCGGCACCTGCGTCGGCAAATGCCACGAGGCCCAATTCAAAGGTACAGACGAATCAGGAGCCTTTGCTGATTTCGTTGGTGCGGCAAAAGGTTGTTGCCGTCGATGGCAAAGAAGTCATGCAGAGCGCGGAGGTCGCAAAGCCAGGCGATGTGCTTGACGAAGTGGCGACGTATTCAAATAAATCGGCGACGTCAGTGAAGAGTTTGCAAGCAACATTGCCGATTCCGCCAAATACCGAATTAATTTTGGCCAGTATTAAGCCGAACGGTGCAAAAGCGAGTACTGACGGCAGCGAATTTTCTGCCCTGCCGTTGAAACGCAAAATAAAGCAGGCGAACGGTGTGGAAATCGAGCAACTGGTGCCGATAAGCGAATACCGCTATTTGCGTTGGTATCCGGGTGAACTGGGCGCGGGCAAATCATTGGTGTTTTCGGCGAGGTTCAAAGTCGCCAATGACTATGTGCAGAATGCGCAATCTAGTGGCAGGTAGGCGGCAAAGGATAATTTTAGCGGCTGAGTCGAGTAGTACACGGCACATTGATCAATCAAAGCAGATTCACAGAAACTTCGCAGGGCCATTGGGAGAAAAAACATGAAACCGGTATTACTCAGTCAAACAAAATGCAGTTCTGCGCGGATTCGCATTGGTGCAATTCTGGTCGCGATCTCGGGAGCATTCGGGGTATTTCAGTCGAGTACGACGATGGCCGCTCTGGCGCCCGCCAATTCCGTCATTGGCAATCAGGCATCGGCCACCTATGTTGACAATACGGCAACAGTACGTACATCAACGTCGAACACCGTTCAGACGACGGTTTCAGCCGTGAAGAGTTTTACGTTGACGGCGAATGGCTCGCGCAATGCCCCACCGAATGCGCAAGTTTGCTACCCGCATACGATCACGAATACGGGTAACGGCACGGACACGTATGCCCTGAATGCGGCCACCACCGGCGGCATGTTTGCGCACACCGGTCTCGTTTACTACCTGGACGCGGATCAAAACGGTCAGCCCGATTCCGGCACTGCCATCACGAGCTCTGGCCCAGTAATTGCCAGTGCGACATTTAGTTTCGTGGTGTGCGGAACTACTGCCGCCGGAGCAACGATTGGTCAACAAGGCACAATTATCGTTTCGGTTACGGACACCAATTCGCCGACCGCAACAACTTTGACGAATACCGATACGACGACGATTCAGCCAGCCTCGATCAGCGTCAGCAAGAAACTTTCCAGCGTTCCGCCACCGGGTTATACACCAGTGACAACCGGAACCAGCCCAAATGCGGGGCCGCTTTATGTCATCCTTGACTACACGAACAACGGCACCATTCAGGCCGATGGTTTGGTACTTCGTGATGTGCTGCCTGCGGGAATGCTCTACGTGCCGGGATCTGGCCGCTGGAGTGGAAGTGGCGTAACGCCCCTTACCGACGTCGCCGCCGGAGATCCGGCCGGTATCACCTATCAAGCGCCGGTTACCGCTGTCAGCGGAACCATTGATGCGACGATCACCAGCGTCGCCGGCTCAACATCGGGCAATATGTATTTTCAGGTGACAATCGCATCCGGATTGGCACCTACACCAGCCAGTCAGGCATCGACGACCAACACCGCCGACTTCCGGTACAACTATCAATTTGGTGGCAACACCTATTGCGTAAATGGGGCGTCGACTACGATCATTATGTTGCCGAACGCGGGCGCGAGTTGTCCTACCACCAACGGCAATACCAATACGGTGACATATACGGTTCTGCAAACGGCGGGTGTTTCTGCAAACGGCTCTACGACCGATACCGGACTGGTGGTCGGTGAACCGGTGACCGTTGCCTCGGCGGCACCTGGTCAAACGATAACGTGGACCGACGTCATCTGGAATACCGGTAATGGCGGTGACAGTATTGATGTATCCGTCTTGAATACGCCTTTGAATGGATCCGGCTGTGCGCCGGGCAACATGGGGGTGAACGCGTGTACGTTTCCCACCAACACCACGTTCAATATCCTATCGGCAAATGGCATGACTTCCTTGCTTGACAGCAACGGTAACGGCACCCCGGATACCGGCACCATTCCGCAACCGACCGCCGGTGTTTGTCCTGCGCCGTATATCGTCAGCACATCAATGCCGCTGCGATGCGGCTATCAGGTGGTCATTACCGCAAGCATTCCGGCGGGTGCAGCGCCGGGCAACAATGGTGGTGCGGGCTATCGGGTAGTTGTGCAAGGCACTTCATTTTTCAACAACACCATTTCAGACACCGTGCCGAACGTGCTCACCACGATCGCCGCAAACACCGTTGACTTGACCAATAACCTGTCTGTCCTCGGTGGTGCGACGGCCGCAAACGGTTTGGGACCGGATGACTTGACGGTAAAGACCACCAACATGGTCACGCCTTCGACGGCTTCAACCAGCAGCACCACATTCCGTTTGTTTGTCAACAACACCGGCGCAACCCCGGCAATATTTAATCTGGGATCGACTTGGATCTCGGTTCCTGTCGGTAGCAATGCAACACCTACGGGCTGGTCGGTCACTTTCCGTGACGATGGTGGCGGAGGCGCTTGCGCGACAACGATGGGTGGCGCAGTGACATCTACCGGCGCGGTTCCAATCCCTTCTATGGGAAGCAAGCTCATTTGCGCGGAAGTGGTGGTTCCCGCAACGTCGACGCCAAGTGCTGCGCCTAGCGCAGGCCCCACCGCTGCGATTCCCGGCAACTATGTGATTTCGTTCAATGTCGTGCAGCAGGGTGCCCCGGCTGTAACCGACAGCAAGCGCGATCAAGTAACGATCGCAGCGTTGCACAGCGTCACGCTCACGCCAAATGGCGCGCAAAGCACGGTGCCAGGCGGATCGGTGACCTATAACCACACGTTGACGAACAATGGCAATTCGACAGAAGCGATCACCTTCCCGACAGCGGCGTTTTTGACGAATAGCCAGGTGCCGGCAAACTCATGGACTTCCACTGCGTACATAGACACAAACATGAATGGCACGCTGGAAGTTGGCATTGATACGCCGATCGTGGCGGGCATGACGACATTCATGCTTGCGCCGAACGCAAATCAGGTGATATTTGTCCGTGTCAACGCGCCTGCAATGGCGGGCAGTCCACCAAACGTGACGACACTTACAGCAACTTACAACGCTGGAGCCAGCACGACTTCTGCGACTGACACCACATCGCTCACCGACGGTTTGAAACTGGACAAGTACCAGCAGCTTCCGGGCGGCAATGGATCGTGCGTCGTCACGCCGGCAACGATGTTGACATTGGGTGTGCCGAATGCACCCTGGAGCAATATGGCAATCGCTGCGGGTCCGAACACCGTACCTGGAAAGTGTATTTCGTATCTGATTGTGGGTACCAACACAGCGGCCGCCAATATCACCAACATCAACGTGACCGACGTGATCCCGGCAAACACCTACTTAACGACGGGTTGTGGTGCACCAACGGTCACTGGGCCAATCGCACTGGTGGGTGGCCCGTATGTGAACGGTTATACCGGAACGATTACGGCGCAATCCTCGCCACTTGCGACCACGCCGGTACTGCCAACCGGCACATTTACGCTTCAGTTTTGCGTAAAGATTAACGACATGTAATGCCTGCTTCGCGATGTATTCAGGCGATTCAAAATCATCGGGAGGCGTCGCTTCCCGATGCTTCATTGGCAGGTCCAAATGTGAATTCTTGAAAGCCAAGCCTGAAAGGTGACGCAGTGCGCTGTACATGACGGTGGTTACGACTACATTCCAATAATGATAAACCCATGGACTTGTTTCCGAGTGCTGGATCAACAAGCCTCAATTTGTGCGAGGTTGGGTCGACTCGTTCTCTTTGTAGTAATCGCCAACATTGGAGTTCCGAGCTGGGCAGTGATACCGCCACCTGGCACATTGATCTCCAATTCGGCGGCGAGTAGCCAGCAAGTCGGCGCATTGCCGCAAATTTCCACGACCAACAACGTTGCTGTGGTCGTCGGTGGATTGCCCGCACCGTTTCCGGTCTTGACCAAAAATTTCTCGGCCCCCGCGATTGTTCCTGGCGGTGTCGTGAATCTGGTTTTCCAATTGACCAATTCAGCCGGCAGCCCTGCGCAAGCGGGAATCGCGTTTGTCGATACACTGCCGGCCGGATTGCGCCTCAGTGTCGGTGCCACATCTTTGGTATCGGGCGCAGGATGCGCGGCAACCGTAGTCTTGACAGCACCATCAACCATCAGCGTCTCTGGCGGAACGATGGGTGCCGGGACGGCAAGCTGCCTCATTACGATTTCGGGCGTTACTAACAATGGCCCCGCTGCATTGAATTCAGATTGTGCGGGGAATCCGGCCGCATTTACCAACCGTGCCTCATCGATGAGTGGATTGGTTAATGTTGTCAATGGAGTGAGCGATCGTTGTCTCGTGGTTGGTTTCGTATCCAACAAGCCGAATCTGGATATGGCAATGATCAAATCAATTACTCCCAGTTTTGGCGCTTCGTCCAGCGGCCCGCACACCGTGCGAATACGCTATTTGAACGTGAGTCACCCCGACGGTCGCAAAACAAACGTGTCAATTGTTGACGCATTGCCATCCGGGATGCTGCTGGTGCCTGGGACCTTGCGTGTATTGCCTTTCGGAAATCCTCCCGCGATTACGCTAACCGGTACGTCGGGCGTATTCATGGCATATGGCGCCGCAGCGAATTATTCGGCTGCTGCAAATGTGGTGACGGTTGGATTTTCGCAGCTTGATCAAGGCGAATGGGGTCTGGTCGAGTTTGATATCAATATTGCGCCGGGAATTCCCGTTGATACGGTGTTGCAAAATACTGCCCAGCTCTCATTCGTCGACTTCGAGGGAAAGTTTTTCCCTAATCGGGTTTCCAGTACCGCTGAATTTCGCGTGACCGGTGTCGATTCGGTGACCTTGCGTGGTATGACGCTGCCGACAATCGAGCCGGGCGGTTTGGCCGTTTTTGAAAACACACTGACGAACACCGGGACACGCGCCGATACGTTTGATATCACTTTGTCCGGCTCAACCTATCCGGATGGAACAATATTCAAATTGTACAAAGCGGACGGTGTAACGCCACTTGCCGACAGCAATGGGAACGGCATCCCCGATACTGGCATTGTTGCCGCGGGTGGCACCTACAAAATTGTCGTCAAAGCTCAACTACCAAACGGAATAATCGGCGGGCCGTTCTCGATTGCGAAAAATGCACAATCAATCAGCAATTCCCAGGTGAAGGCATCCGACATGGATGTAGTAACCACGATCGGGAGATTTTGCCGCGTGGTGTTGGAGCCAAACAACTCAGGTCGGATTGCGGCGGGCGGCACAATCGTATACACGCACATCCTGACCAACATCGGCAATTGCACCGAAACGATTACGATTCCCGCAGATTTTTTGAATAATAGTTCGGCAGGCTGGACGGCGCAGTTGTTTTTGGACAACCCGCTCGCAGGTGGTCAATCAATCGTCGGCATTCTGGATAGTGCCGATGCGGCAGTTACCAATGCGACAACATTTTCGGTACCGCCGGGCGCACGCATCGTATTTGTGAACCGCGTTATTGCTCCGCTCAATGCCACGAACGGTACCAGCAATGTCACGCGTATTCGCGTTGTCGCCAGCATGAGCGGTCCGCTGGCCGCAACTGATACCACTACCATTGTCAGCGGTTCAATCGGCGACATATCGGATGAGATTACCGGCTTTATGGATCCCGGGTTCAATCGTCCAACGGTATGGGGCTACATTGGCCAACCTCTCTATTTGCGCGCTAATGCACCTTCGTGCAATGCCGATCCCCTCGTGATCGAGCGACGGATCATCGTCATTACCGGTCCAAATGGCGAGCGAGAGGAAATTATTGCCATTGAAACCGGACCGAATACCGGGTTGTTCGTGGCTGAGCGGCTCGACATTCGTTTGCCGCCGGTCATTGCCGGTGACAAAGTGCTCCAAGGTAGGCCCTATGATTCATTCGCCGTTGATCTCACCGGCTGCGGAAAGAAGATCGCTACCACGATCACGTTGATCGATCCGAACGGCGTGGTGTTTGATAGCCGCACCAATCAACCGGTGCCGGGTGCCACGGTGCGATTGGTTGTCGCAAGCGGCGGCATGTGTACCAACACGCCGGCGACTGTCGTCACGCTGGTCGGTGTCACGCCAGTGCCGGCCCCCAGTGTTGTTACAACAGGTAGCGACGGACGCTTCTCATTTCCGTTTGTCGCACCCGGCGATTACTGCGTTCGCGTAACGCCGCCGAACGGCTACACATGGGTCTCTACGGTGCCGTTCACGCAATTGCCTGCAGGGCGAAACGTAATCGCGACCGGCCCCACAACTGGTGGATCCTATGGAGGGGCATTTCGCGCAGGCGCGGATACTGGGCCGGTCATTATAGATATTCCGGTCGACGCGGGCCTAATTGGCGGTTTGTTTGTGCAAAAAACTGCGCTTCGCTCAATTGTTGAAATTGGCGAATTTCTGGACTACCGGGTCGAAGTCAAAAACAATACGGGTTATGCGCTTGACCGTACCGACGTACTGCTGACCGATATGTTGCCAGCAGGTTTCACCTATGCGTTGGGGTCGGCACGGTTGGAAGGGAAATCCATCGCGGATCCTCAAGGTGGCACGGGGCCGAGGTTAGTTTTCAATATCGGGCACATGGCAAAAGATCAAAGTGTTTCTGTAGGTTACCGGGTTCGCGTCGGCCCCGGCGCGTTGCAAGGCGATGGCATCAATCGCGTCGTGGCGAGTTATCGACCGACTGGTGGTAATGCGCTATTCAGCGAATCGAACGTGTCAGCCGCAAAGGTTACCGTTGCCGGTGGTACGTTCACGGATAAAGCCTACGTAATTGGAAAAGTATTTGCGGACTGTGATGCAAATGGCATTCAGGCGAAATCTCCGGATGGCCTGAGTGAAGTCGGCGTTCCGGGCGTGCGAATTTATTTGCAGGACGGTACCAACGCGATCACGGATTCTGAAGGGAAGTTCAGCTTCTACGGCCTTTCCGCGCGCACCCATGTTTTGAAGATCGATCGCACGACATTGCCGCATGGTGTGACGCCGGCAGATTTCATTCAACTATCCAATCGAAATCTCGGAAAGGGTGACAGCCGAATCGTTGATCTCAAAAACGGCGAATTGCATAAGGCAAACTTCGCGATCGGGCGATGTAGCGATGCCGTGATGGCGGAAGTCGACCAACGGCGCAAGGCGGCCGCGAGTTCGCGCAGCGAGTTTGAAGGGCGCCTTCAGCAGAAACTGGAGACCGACCCAAATGTACGGACGCCGAACGACGTCAAGGCTCTCCCGGCATCGGGCGTCGTCGGAAATACGGCACCGACTGCGAATATTGCGGCGCCAACACCGCTTGGCGCGACGCCGGCAGAGGTCTCTGCGATGTCGAACAATCCCGCGTTGCCAGCGACGGGATTCGCATCGTTGTCTCGCTACATGCCGGACAATGCGCCAAAGCCGATCATTGAGCGCAAATTGGCCGAGCCGGAAATCTTGCTCGAAAACGTTTTGCCAAATGAAGACAATACGCTCGGCTTTATCGGTATCAAAGAAGGCGACATTCTCGCGTTCGCGCAAACCACGATTCGCGTCAAAGGTACCGCCGGTTCGACATTCAGAGTTTTGGTCAACGGAATAGAAATTGCGGAAAGCCGGATCGGCAAGAAAGCGTTGCTTGTAGAGAAACAGTTGCAGGCATGGGAATTCATCGGCGTCAACCTGGAGATCGGTGAAAATTT
>JAYTUX010000452.1:0-3805 GCA_043744315.1 Betaproteobacteria bacterium
GGAACACCGCGCCAGTGCTAGAGTTTCGTTCCTGGCGCGCGTCTCCCAATGGGTGAAAGCGCTACGGGTGCGATTGCACGCTTTGAAGGCTCACACCTGTCCAATTGCCGTTTCTAGGATGATTCTCGCAGGCATTTTCGGCGCGTAGTCCATTTCTGCGCATGCTCGATTACAATCGGTTTCTCTGCTGGAACATCATTCATGCCGCCCTCAAAAATTCCACTCTCCGTCGTCATCATCGCCAAGAACGCAGCCTCGCAGATCGGCGCGTGCATCGAGAGTGTCGCCTTCGCTGAAGAAGTACTGGTGGTGGACTCGGGTTCGGAAGACGAAACCCGCGCAATTGCCGATGTAATGGGCTGCCGCGTGATCGAAAAAGAGTGGCTCGGTTTCGGCCAGCAAAAACAATTCGCGGTGACGCTGGCAAAGCATGATTGGGTGCTGTGCCTCGACGTCGATGAACGCGTCTCGCCGCCGCTCGAGGCCGGCATCCGCGCCGCGTTGGCGTCACCCACGCACCGTGCGTTCCGCATGCGCCGCCGCAACCGTTTTCTCGGCAAATGGTTGAGTCACGGTGAAGGCTATCCGGATTGGTCGCTACGCATGTTTCATCGGCAACACGCGAGCTGGAGCAATGATCCGGTGCATGAAGCCGTGATCACAACGGTCGATGTTGGCGTGCTGGAAGGCGATCTCTTGCACGATTCCGCTGACGAGATTACGACATACCTGCAAAAACAGAACCGCTATTCATCCCTGCACGCGGAATCACTGTTTCAGCAAGGCGTGCGCGCGGGATACGTCAAGTTGTTCGCAAGCCCGATGGCAAGGTTCATCAAGTTCTACATATTGCGTCTCGGCTTCCTTGATGGTGGGCCGGGATTCGCCCACGTCGCTGTCGGCTGCTTTGCGGCGTTTGCAAAGTACGCGAAGCTGATTGAGCTCGAAAACAAGGCACCTTGAATCAATGACGGCGTCCGGTGCGCAGGGCGGCGCTGGTAAAATGTCGGGTTGAATTTACAGTTCCGGCGCAAGCCGGCTTTCGGAGTCATTCATGATTATCGTCACCGGCGGCGCCGGTTTTATCGGCTCAAATTTCATCCACGCCTGGCTCGCGCAAAACGCGGGCCCGGTGGTGAACCTCGACAAACTGACCTATGCCGGCAATCTGATGTCGCTTGCCGATGTCGCGTCCCATCCGGACTATCGATTTGTGCATGGCGATATCGGTGACCGCGCGTTGGTGGGTGCATTGCTGCGTGAAACCAAGCCCGACGCCATCGTGAATTTCGCCGCCGAGAGCCATGTCGATCGCTCGATACACAGCGCGGGCGATTTCATTCAGACCAATATTGTCAGCACCTTCAATTTGCTCGAAGAAGTGCGCGGCTATTGGCAAGGCCTCGGCGATGCAGAGCAATCAGCGTTTCGTTTCCTGCACGTTTCCACCGACGAAGTGTACGGCTCGCTCGGTACGGACGATGCCGCCTTCACCGAGCAACACAAATACGAGCCCAACAGCCCGTATTCAGCATCGAAAGCAGCTTCGGATCACTTGGTGCGCGCCTATCACCATACCTATGACCTGCCGGTACTGACCACCAATTGCTCGAACAACTATGGCCCCTATCACTTTCCGGAAAAACTGATTCCGTTGATGATTTTGAATGCACTCAACGGCAAGCCGCTGCCGGTCTACGGCGACGGCAAGAACGTGCGCGATTGGTTGTACGTGGCCGATCATTGCGCCGCGATTCGCCAGGTTCTCGCCAAGGGCCGTGTGGGGGAAACCTACAACGTCGGCGGGCGCAACGAGCGCACCAATCTTGAAGTCGTCAAGACGATTTGTATGTGGCTTGATCAGCTTAAGCCGCGCGCCGACGGCAAGCCGTACGCCTCGCAAATCGCCTTCGTCGCGGATCGACCCGGCCACGACCGCCGCTACGCGATTGATGCCACCAAACTTGAGGGTGAGCTTGGCTGGCGCGCACAGGAAACGTTCGAAAGCGGCATCGAGAAAACCGTGCGCTGGTATCTCGCCAATACCGATTGGGTGCAGGCGGTCACGCGCGGCGATTACCGGCAGTGGCTGCAAACGCAATACGGCACCAAGGCGGCGGCGTGAACCGGACAACGAAACGCAAAGGCATCATCCTCGCCGGCGGTAGCGGCACGCGGCTCTATCCTGTCACGCAGGTGGTGTCGAAACAGTTGCTGCCGATCTACGACAAGCCAATGGTCTATTACCCGTTGTCGACCTTGATGCTCGCCGGCATCCGTGACATTCTCATTATTTCCACGCCGCACGACACGCCGCAGTTCATGGAGTTGCTGGGTGACGGCACCCGATGGGGGTTGTCACTCTCCTACGCAGTGCAGCCCTCGCCGGACGGGCTCGCACAGGCATTTCATATCGGCAAGAACTTCATCGCCGGCGACGATTCTGCACTGATCCTCGGCGACAATATTTTTTACGGCCACGACCTGTCGTTGTCGTTGCAGCGCGCCGATGAAAAGCCCCGCGGTGCCACCGTTTTTGCATATCCGGTGCACGATCCCGAACGCTACGGCGTGGCGGAATTCGACGCGAGCGGCAAAGTGATGTCGCTGGAAGAAAAACCATTGAAGCCAAAATCACGTTACGCCGTGACCGGCATTTATTTCTACGACAACCAGGTGTGCCAATTGGCGGCGGATTTGAAACCTTCCGCACGCGGCGAACTGGAAATCACTGACTTGAATCGTCTCTATCTGCAACAGGGCGAGTTGACTTGCGAAGTCATGGGCCGTGGCATGGCGTGGCTCGACACCGGTACGCACGAGTCGCTGTTGGAGGCCTCGCAATACATCGCCACCATCGAGCGTCGGCAAGGATTGAAGGTGGCGTGCCCGGAAGAAATCGCCTATCGGCGTGGTTGGATTTCGGCGGCAGATATCGAGAGACTCGCCGCGCCGATGCTGAAGAATGGCTATGGTCAGTACCTGATGCAGATGCTCACCGAGCGCGTGTTTTAGGCCGTTCGATGAACATTATTGACACCGCAATCGCGGACGTGAAAATCATCGAGCCGAAAGTGTTTGGTGACGAGCGCGGATTTTTCTTTGAAAGTTTCAATGCGCGCGCGTTCAACGCGGCCATCGGCGCGGACGTATCGTTTGTCCAGGACAACCATTCAAAATCAGTCAAGGGCGTTTTGCGCGGCCTCCACTATCAAGTCCAACAGTCGCAAGGCAAACTGGTACGCGTGGTGGCGGGAGAAGTATTCGATGTGGCGGTCGATATTCGCCGTACCTCGCCGACCTTCGGCCGGCATGTTGCGCTGCGCTTGTCGGCGGCAAACAAGCGGATGTTGTGGGTGCCCGCCGGCTTCGCACACGGTTTCTTGGTGACTTCCGACGCCGCCGAATTTCTCTACAAGACCACCGACTATTGGGCGCCGGAATTCGAGCGCTGCATAATATGGAACGATCACGATCTCGCGGTGCAATGGCCCATTTCAGGTGCTCCTGTGCTGGCCGCCAAGGATGCTGCCGGTTGTGCTTTTCGCATGGTCGAGGTGTTTGAATAGTGCAGCAACACTCGATTTCTCCCGTGGAAATGGTTTCGAGTTTTTGGCGGAACCGGCGGCTCATCGGCCAATTGGTTTGGCGCGATGTGGCCGGGCGCTATCGCGGATCGTACATCGGACTTGCGTGGGTGTTTCTGCATCCGATCCTTATGCTTTCTGTTTACACATTCGTTTTTTCTGTGGTGTTCAAGGCCCGCTGGACTCCAGGCAGTGAATCCAAGGTCGAGTTCGCGCTC
>JAYTUX010000453.1:0-3794 GCA_043744315.1 Betaproteobacteria bacterium
GATTTGCCGTCTTTGGCGGCGGCCTCACGGGCGACAGTCATCACATCGGCAGGTAGCCCGGCCAACTCCGCTGCATCGTCGACAAAATAAGAGAAGCCATTGGTGGCATCGAGAACGTGATCGTTGAACGTGGACCCCAGCGTTGAAAGCTCTTCACGTATCGCTTTGAAGCGTGCTTTTTTTGCGGCGTCGAGTTCTGCACCACCCAAACGGAAATCGCGCAGCTCATTATCAAGCGCTTTATTCTGCGCGGCACTCAGGCCAAAAATGGCTGAAGAAGCACGTATTTGCTGGTATTTGGCAAAAAGGCGCTCATCCTGCGAGAGTGACGTCCAGAATGCGGTCACGGTCGGCAGCATGCCGTTATAGGCATCGCGCAATTCGGGCGAATTCACCACCGCGTTCATGTGGGCAACGACGCCCCACGCGCGTGACAAACGTTCGGTTACGTCATCGAGCGGCGTGACAAAATTTTCCCATGTCGGCGGCGCGGCGCTGGTGGCAATCATTTCCACCGTCGTGCGCGCCTCGGCAATCAACTGCTCAACGGCTGGATTGATGTGCGCGGGCGTAATGGTCGAAAAACGCGGCAGGGCTGAAAAATCAAGCAGTGGATTCATGGCATCAAGATTGAAAAACCAGGCGGCCGTTTGCCAGTGTGTGCGTCACCCGGCCTTCCAGCTCGCGTCTAAGGTACGGCGAATTCTTGCCCTGACTGCGCAGCGTTTGTGCGGTCACCGCCCAGAATGCGCTTCTATCAAAAACGCAAACATCTGCGGGTTGGCCGATCGCGAGCGTGCCCGCCGCCAAGCCCAGCAATCGCGCCGGATCGCTACTAATTTTCTTTAGCGCAACCGGTATCGGCACGGCCGCGCCATGCGCCCATTTGAGCGTCAGCGGCAACAACAATTCCAGGCCAGTGGAACCCGGTAGCGCTTCGCCGAATGGGACATTTTTGGCGTCGGCATCGTGCGGTGTGTGATCCGAACAGATCGCGTCGATGGTGCCGTCAATCACGCCGCGCGACAGCGCATCGCGGTCGGTGGGGCTGCGCAACGGCGGCGCGAAGCGATATTGCGAATCAAAATATCCGATATCGCGATCAGTCAGCAACAGGTGATGGATACCGACGTCGCAACTAATGGGCAAGCCCTCAGCCTTGGCGACACGCACAGCATGTACCCCGGCGCGGCTCGACAGCCGTGCCAGATGCACCTTCGCCCCGGTTTCACGCATAAGAATGGTGATGGTGGCGATCATGACGATTTCTGCACTAACCGGGATACCCGCCAAGCCGAGACGTGTGGCGACTTCACCGTCGTGGGCGATGCCGTTGTTGGCTAGATGCGCATCTTCTGCACGCAGCCAGACGGTGTAGCCGTAGGTGGCGGCGTACTGCATGGCGCGGGCAAGTGTATTGGTATTGGTGATGGGCTGGTTGGCATTAAAAAATCCCACGCATCCGGCCTCGGTCAGTTCTACCATTTCACTTAAGCGCTCACCTTTCAAGCCAACCGTGAGTGCGCCCAGCGGATAGACGCGCGCCTGATGCAACGCGTTAGCGCGCCGCTTCAACATTTCAACCAGCCCCGGCTCATCAAGCACCGGATCGGTGTCGGGCGGGCAAACCAGCGACGTAACACCGCCTGCGACGGCAGCGAGCATTTCACTTTCGAGCGTTGCCTTGTGCTCGAAGCCGGGTTCGCGCAGACGCGCCGATAAATCAACCAGACCGGGACAAACGATTTTGCCGCTGGCATCGATGATTTTATCGGCCTTGAAGCCAGTTGGTGCTGCATTGATGGCCGCGATTTTGCCGTCTGCAATAAACAGTGATTGCACCGCATCAAGCTGTTGCGAGGCGTCGATCAAACGACCGTTAGTAATCTGAATATTCATGCGCCCACCACCGTCGCCATCACCGCCATACGCACCGCGATGCCGAATGTTACCTGCGGCAATATCACGCTCTGTCGTCCATCTGCCACCGGCGAATCGATTTCCACCCCGCGATTCATTGGCCCCGGATGCATCACGATTGCGTCCGGCTTTGCGCGTGCGAGTTTTTCGGTCGTCAGCCCGTAGCTTTTGAAAAACTCATGCGCACTCGGCAGCAGCGCGCCGTTCATACGCTCGTTTTGCAGGCGCAACATAATCACCACATCGCAACCTTCAAGGCCGCGTGCCATATCGTGAAACACCGAGACACCCATCCGCTCGACATCCGCAGGAATAAGCGTTTTGGGGCCGATGATGCGGACATCAGGGCAACCCAAGGTGGTGAGCGCATGAATGTCCGAGCGTGCGACGCGCGAATGCAGCACATCGCCAACAATTGCGACCGTTAGATTATGAAACGATTTTTTGTAGTGGCGAATGGTGTACATATCCAGCAGGCCCTGCGTGGGATGGGCATGCCTGCCATCACCGGCATTGATCACACTGACGCCTGACTTCACGTGTTGCGCAATCAGGTGCGCGGCCCCCGCCTCGGCGTGCCGCACGACGAACATATCGGCATTCATTGCGGCCAGATTATCGACCGTATCGAGCAATGATTCGCCCTTGGTGGTCGAAGACGCGTTGATGTTGAGATTGATTACATCTGCCGACAACCGTTTGGCCGCGATTTCAAACGTGGTGCGGGTTCGGGTTGAATTTTCAAAAAAGAGATTGAACACCGACTTGCCGCGCAGGATCGGCACCTTTTTTACTTCACGGTCACCGACGCTGACAAATTGATCCGCCGTTTCGAGCAAGCCCTCGATCAAGTGCTTCGGCAAACCTTCAGTACTGAGCAGGTGTTTCAGTTTTCCGTCAGAGCTAAGTTGTGGGTTGAATGTGAGCGCCATGATGACTTTATGTAGATGTTATTTGTGTGGGTGCTTTGCGCGCACATCAAACCGCAAATGCTGATTGTCGTTGGTCAATACCAGTTCCTGGCTTGCGTCCAGCGTCATCGTTGCACCGATGTAATCAGCCGCGAAGGGCAGCTCGCGCAGGCCGCGATCAACCAGCACGGCAAGCTTTACGCTTGCGGGCCGACCGAAATCGAACAGCTCATTCAACGCCGCCCTTAAGGTGCGACCGGTATTGAGTACGTCATCGACGAGCAGGATATGTCGGCCATCGATACTGACCGGCATATCGGTGGCTTTTTTTTGCGGGTGCAGGCCGATCTTGCTGAAATCATCGCGATGCAACGTAACGGCCAACGTTCCCAGCGGCGGCACGACTTTCAGCATTTGATGCAGCCGCTCTGCCACCCACACACCGCCACTGTGGATGCCAACGACAGCGGTGTCGTCAGCCAAGGTGCCGATTCTTGTGGCCAGTGCAGTGAGGAGTTGTTCAGCGTCAAGCTGCATGGTTAGCCCGTTCATCCAGATAGCTTTGTAAAATCACCTGTGCCGCCACGGCATCGATTTCGTTTTTCTGTGCGATGCCTTTGATGCCGCGCGCCGCCAGCAGGCGACTGGCCTCAGCGGAGCTCAAGGTCTCGTTGATATACGTCACCGGCAGGCGAAATTTTTCCGTGAGGCGATTGCCGAATTTTTTCGCCAAGTGCGCAATCGGATGCACTTGGCCGTCGGCGGGCTCATTTTCGTAATATGGCTGGCCTATCACGAAGCTCGCCGGTTGCCATTCAATGACAAGTTTCTCAACCGCACCCAAACGCGCCGCATTCGACTCAACATGTAAGGTCGTCAAGGCCTGTGCCTGCGAGGTGACGGTGTTGCCGACGGCTACGCCGATGCGCTTTTCGCCGAAGTCGAATCCGAGAATGGTTTCCT
>JAYTUX010000454.1:0-3787 GCA_043744315.1 Betaproteobacteria bacterium
AATATCTGATTCCGCGCTTCAGGCTTTTCAATGCATAAACGAATGGCCTGGACCAAATCACCTATGTAGGTGAAATCGAGGGCATCCGTGCCGTCGCCGTTCACTGTCAGCGGCATGCCGCGCAGCGCATTCTCTATGAAGGCCTGGCCGACGCGCCGGCTGACGCACCGCTCTCCGTAAAGGGCGGAGGGGCGAACGATCGTAAAGGGCAGGTCGAACACCTGATTGTAGGCAATCACCAGCTTTTCCCCACCATACTTCAGTGCACCGTAAATCCCCATTGGCTCACAGTGGCGGTCCTCGGACACCGCTTCACCCTCGAAATTTCCGTACACCATGGAAGACGAAAAGTAGATGAAATGACGATCTTGGCCGCGCGCGCAATCTAGCGCATTTTCCAGCGTGCGAAAACTGTGGTCAAAAGTGCTGAAAGGATCCTTGTTGGCGCGATTTGCATGCGCGATGGCGGCCAGTTGCACAATGACATCCGGTTTGATGTCGCCAAGGCAGCGTGAAAGCACCTGATAGTCCCTTGCATCAACCACATGCAAGGGAACGTTGATCTCGCGTAACGCTGCCAGCCGCTCATAGATCAGCTGCATGTACAGCTGCTTGGACGGATCACCTGATCCATTCGAAAAAGCCCCAAGATTGTTGACCTGCAGGCTATCGATAATATGTACGTCTGCGCCATGCGACTTTAAGTCGAGTGCCAGATTGTGTCCGATGAAGCCAGCTCCCCCAATGAGCGCGACACGGCGCCCTTGCAATTTCCCGGTCATTACAGCGCCTCCTTCAAGACTTTTTCAATAGTTGAGGCGATATGCGCCATGTCGTCAATTTTAAGATGAGGTCCCACTGGTAGCGCAATCGACTGGTCGCTGATGCGCGTGGCATTTGGGTAGAGACCCAAATCGCAACGGTATTTGTTTCGGTAATAAGTGAGCCGTGGCACGGGCTGCGGATAATAAATACTGGTACCGATGCCGCGGGCATTCAGTAGCGCGACGACCCGGTTACGGCTTTCCGCATCCACACCTTCGAGCACAACCGACAGGCAGTACCAGCTTTGCTGCTGCGCGGGAGAAACCGCGTCAATTACGGAAACATCGGCCAATTTGATTAAACCCGCCTTGAGGCTTTCGAAGTTACGTTTTCGAAGCTCCAAGATTACGTCGATTTTCTCCAATTGTTTGCGGCCGATCGATGCATTAATGTCGCTCATCCGGTAGTTGAGTCCCAGCGTAGGCACGTCATACATTCCCGGAGTCGCGCGTTCGGCGAAGCTCCGATCAACGCCGAAAGCGCGAGCCTTGGATACGCGCGCAGCGAGATCGGTATGGCGCGTTGCGAACATTCCGCCATCGCCAGTAGTAATGTGCTTGACCGGGTAGAACGAAAAGATCGCAGCATCACCAATTAGGCCGACATGTCGACCGTTAAAGCGTGCGCCCACTGCAAGCGCACAATCTTCTATCACCTTGAGCCCGTGCTTGTCGGCGACGCGTATGACTGCGTCCATGTCACACGGGATACCGTTGAAATGCACTACGCCAATTGCCTTGGTGCGCGGCGTAATCAATGGTTCTAGCAAGGTGGCGTCAATATTGCCCGAAGCACGGTCGCAGTCGACAAACACGGGCGTTGCCCCCATATACTCTACTGCATGCACGGTCGCAACATGGGTCTGCGCCGGTACCAACACTTCGTCCCCAGGGCCGATACCGAGCTGCCAGTACGCTAAGTGCAACGCCGCCATACCAGAGCTGACCGTGAGGCAGTTGGCTCCGGCACCCATAAAAACCGCAAATTCCGCTTCGAAAGCGTGCGCCTGCGGCCCGTGCGTCAGTACATCTCCAGCAAGCACCGACAAGACGGCTTCACGTTCAGCTGCCGTAATCCAGGGCTTGCCAAACGGAATTTTTCGAATTTCTGTGTCCAGCGTCATACGTATTCCACTTTCTCCATTTGTCCTGAAGCGGCGGCACGATCGCACGCGATAGCGACGCAAATGCCATCAAAAAAACTTTGGGTGTCGGATGTATCGCTGACGTTTTCGAGAATGGACGAAATGAATTCGGGAATAAGATCGCCCTTCCCAGCCGGCAGCGGAGCCTTTTCAATGGCCGCAACACCTGCAGCCGGATCACGCGCAGAGTGCATTCGTGCTCCGGCATCATCGTAAATAAAAGTCCGCCGCGTCCCGAACACCCGCATCACATGCTGATGGCGGTGGACGCAGCCGTAGTTCGCCGTGATGCGCGCGACCATGCCAGAATCAAATCGCAGCGTGGCGGCACAATAGTCGTTATAGCGAAAGGCCGAATCACGAGAGCAAATGCGATTCCCGACCGCCGTCACCGCAGTCGGGCGCTGCGTCGAAATCCAGAGTAGCAGATCAATCAAATGGATTCCCCCCCCTTGCATCACAGAATAGTCATCCACCAAACGTCGCCAACCCTGTGTAGCCTTTTCTAGACGCCCGTATAAATAGTCACCATCAAAGGCATAGAGCTCACCGAATTCTCCGCTGGCCACCGCGGCGCGTAACCACGCGTAAAGCGGGGCAGCGCGCAGCACCAGATTGCTCCCCAGCTTCAACCGGCCGCCCGCCGCCTCCCAAACCTCTCGGATTTTCGCCAATTCATCCATCGATCGGCACAACGGCTTTTCGACAAAGACATGCTTCCCGGCATTCAGAGCCGCCACCACTTGCTCGAAATGCGCATCATCAAAGCTGGCAATTGAGATGATTGAAATTGAATCATCCACAAGCATACTTTCAAAGTTGGGCGCTATCACGCTATTCGCCACCCGCGCAGAGACGGCCAACGCACGGTCCGCATCCTGATCACACAGCCAGACGCGCCGCACTGCAGCATGTCGGGCAAAAGCGTGGGCGTGCTGTTCGCCAACGCCCAATCCAACCACGCCGACCGCAAAAGGATTGCTGGGTTTCAACATAGCAATCACTCCGCCAGATCTACTGAAAAGACGGGAAGCTCTCCAGCAACCACCACCGATTCAAGGCGTCGTAGATCATCAAACGTATCCACTACGAAAGACAGGTGCGGCCAATCTACGTTAGTGCCGATCCGATTTCGAATGCAATACTGTCCGGGCCGCCGATAAAAAAATTGGGTTGGATGCTCTTTTTCCTGGAGATCGAGCAATGTGTGATCGATCCCTGCGAGCGTATGGGCATTAATGAATTCCACGCTTTGGCCCGGTGGGTACGAGCGCACGGCAACATTGGTAACAAGGTCGACATCCGGCAGGCAATCTGCCGCTAACAACCCGATCAATCCTGGATCAAGCAACGGGCTGTCACCACAAATTCGTGCAATCCAGTCAGTCGGGAATTCCCTGAGGCATTCCTGATATCGAAAAAAAACATTATCAAGGCTTCCTCGAAATACCTGACAACCCAAACGCTCCAAGTAGTAAGTCAACGGGTCGTCGGTCTTATCGATACTCGTCGCTACGACCAGTCGCTCAGCACCAACAACCGCACCAATTCGATCCAGCATCCACGCAATTAACGGTCGCCCAGCAAAAGGCGCCAGCATTTTCCCGGGGAAACGCCGCGAAGACATGCGTGCCTGAATAAAGACCTTGAATTTTATCTCATCCGGAATTTCGGCTTGAGCGCCTCGATATTGGGGAGATCGCTGCACAGATCAGGCCGTCACTATCGAACCAGTCGAACCAGGCCGAATCCTGCGCCAAAGGCGGTTCAGTTCCCTGGTCGCGGGGTTTTCACAGAAAGTATAGAAAGCTCGTCCGC
>JAYTUX010000455.1:0-3781 GCA_043744315.1 Betaproteobacteria bacterium
CTGTTTTGGGAATCGATTGTTGTCGCAACCCTCGGCAATACGCTGGGCGGCATGACCTCCTACGCGATTGGTCGAGTTTTTTCGAAGCGCATCGTGGGCAGGGCGCTTGCATGGATGACGCGCTACGGCGAATGGGCGTTGCTGCTGTCGTGGGTGCCTATTGTCGGCGACGCGCTTTGTGTGGCGGCGGGATGGTTGCGCATCAACCCGTGGCTCACGCTTTTGATGCTGGCGCTCGGCAAAAGCGCGCGTTATTTGGCGGTGGCGTTTGGCTGGTCATGGGTTGCTAAAAACTGGTTTTAGCGGGATGCAATGCTCAGCTTTGTCGCCCCGGAACCTGTCCGGGGCGACAGTCTTTAATACGCCGCCGCAATCAACGCGCGCATTTTTTCATCCGGCATTCTTCCAACACCCGCCGCCATGTTGTCGCGCAAATGATCAAGCTTCGAGGTCGCCGGAATCGCGCAGGTCACCGCCGGATGCGACACCACGAATTTCAATAACAACTGCGCCCAACTCGTGCAATCGATTTCCGCCGCCCACGCCGGCACCGGTAACGAATTCAATCGTCGAATCAGCCCGCCGCCGGCGAACGGCCGATTGACGATGACGGCAATGCCGCGTTCACGTGCCATCGGCAGCAAACGCTGCTCGGCGTAACGCTCGCCGACCGAATAATTGATTTGCAAAAAATCCATCTTGTGCGCCTCGATCGCCTTGGCCACCGCCGCGTAGGCACTCGGCGTGTAATGCGTCGCACCGACATAGCGCACCCGGCCCTGCTTTTTCCATTCTGCAAGCGTTTGCAGATGCGTTTCCATATCGAGCAGATTGTGGACTTGCATCAGGTCAATTGGCTTTGCGCGCAGCTTCGCCATTGAATCTTCCATCTGCGCGATGCCCGCGTCTTTGCCGCTGGTCCAGACCTTGGTTGCCACAAATAATTTTTCGCGCGCACCGATCTTTGCAAGCAAATCGCCTGCAACCGTTTCGGAGCGACCGTACATGGGTGACGAATCGATCAGCTTTCCGCCAAGTTGAACGAACGCGCGCAACACGTCTTCCAATGGCGCACGGGCGGCGGCATCGGCACCGACATCGAACGCTTGCCAGGTACCGAGGCCGATGACAGGAAGCCGTTCGCCGCTGGAGGGGATGGGTCGGGTAAGCATGGTTGGTGGGGTTTGAAAATTGGAAGACTGCGCATGGACGAATTGCGGGACAGCCGACATCATCGGTAGCGCACCCGCTGCCAACAATATTTTTATGGCATTGCGACGCTTCATTTTGTGCCTCTGACAACTATCATGCTTTCGCCAACATCACGTTCGCCTTCGAAATAATCGCGTCGTCGAATGCACACGACTTGCGCGTGGCCAGATCGAGATGCACCGCCGTCAATTTGGTGCGCGCGGCGGGCTCATTGGTCTCGTCATTGCTCATTTCGTGGCTGAAGACCACGCTCCTGGTTTTGAACTCCAGCAGCGTCGAGCGAATCGTGACGATGTTGCCCGCACGCAATTCGCGCAAGTAAGCGATGTGTTGGTCGACCGCCGCCATGCCACAGTTTGCGCCACGCAGATAGTCGGAAGACAATCCCAACGCATTGAGAAAATGCCAGGTCGCTTCATCGAATTTTCCGACATACCACATGACGTTCATGTGGCCCATGTGATCGCAATGCCATGGAAAAACGGTGCCGCGATAGGTGAGAAGCGCTTCGGACATGGATGGAACTCCGCAGGATAGGCAAATATTTTAAGCCCGCCAACGTGGCGCGATGCAAGACAATGGCGGTTATATCGACGCCTCATCGAATCGACGCACCAGCAACCTATTTTCGTAGCGCTTATCCTCGAACACGTGTTCGGTTTCACCTATGTCAATAAAGCCTTGCGCGGCATAAAAGCGTAACGCATCCGCGTTTTCCGCCCATGCCGTCAACCACAGGCACTTTGCAGAATGCGCGACGGCCGTCGACTCCGCTTGCCTCAAGAGCGCGGCACCAACTCCCTTGCGTTTGAAATGACGTTGCACATAGAGTTTCACGAGCTCCACACCACCCGCGAGCGAAACGTCAGGTACCGTACCACCCAATTCAAGTTCGGCGAAGCCAACCAAATGCTGGTTACGCTCCGCGACAATGAAATGCGAGCGGGTTTTCTCCAGCCGATTGCGAACCGCGTCGACCCCGCAAGTCGTCAATGCCTCGCGCGCAAGATCAGGGCGAATTCCCGCCATCGCATAGGTATCAAGAAACACTTGCACCGCGAGCGCGCCGATGCAAAGTGCGTCATCGGGCGTACCGCGCCTGAAGCGGGTTTCGTTTGTGTCGCGCGCAATATTGGTGATGGCATTGTTCAATTAGTGGGCACCGGTCGGTCGCTTGGCAGTCGCGTCAACATCCAGAAGCGCCACCGTGAAAACCAAATTCAATTTCAGCGACGGCACGCCAGTCACTAGAACCATAAATCACCCACGCACCGACCATCGCGCGGTAGATCATCAAACTGGTCGAGGCCATCGAAGTGATCAATCGGCAGTTTGGCAATGGGCTCTGGTTCAGTGAGGCGCAGGTTCACCGCGATGCGGCGCCGGCCCTGTGCGTCGGTGCTCAGTGCGCGCCAATACGCGACGCAACCACAGTGAGGGCAGAAATGAAATTCAATTGCTTTGCCACGTACGTAGGCCGTGGTTTCGCCCGAGACCCGGATTCCCTCGCCTTCGTGGTCATACGCCCACAGCACGCCATATCGGCGGCAGACGGTGCAGTTGCAGGCCGTCGCGGATTCCGGCATTCCATCGAACTGCCACGTCACGGCACGGCAATGACAAGAACCTTGAAGCACGTTTTTCTCCTTTTGGTGTGGGTTCACATTAAAAGTGGGCTTACCGAAAAACGATTGGGATCAGCCGCGCCGCGCCATTAGGCCGACCCGCGATCGACGGATGAGCACTTAACCGTCGTGTACAAGATTGGTTTGACGTTGGAGCTCAGGGGCGCGCCGATTTTGGCGCGTCCTCTGGAACGAAATGTTCGGCGTCACCGTGTCAAACTGACGGGCCATCTTCGCGACTTGAATGCCAAAAAGCGACAACTTCAAGAATCTTGCTTCGCACGCGGTAATAGACAAAGTAACGAATTCGCGATAGATACAGCCTGCGAATGATGTCGGAGCTAGTCGTCTCTATTTTGGTGCCAATGCCAGGCTCTTCAATAATCAAGGCCAACGCCGCTTCGATGTCCCGTCGAACGGCACCAACAGCGGCAGGCCTATTTTCGGCCCACCACTCTGCTGCTCGCTCAATCTCGCGCTGCGCGCGGGGCTTGATTCGGACAACGAACGCCAAGATTAGCCAAAACGCCGTAGTCGCGCGAAGAGTTCGTCGGCAGAAATACCCTCTTCGCGATCAGCTTCCTCAAGGGCACGCAGCAATTCCGATTCCTGTTGAACCGGAAGGCGCACCGCAATTTCATCACCACGAGCAAGCACGGTCACAACCGTTCCCTCCGGGAGCGAAAGGCCTTCAACGATCACCTTGCCGTCAATTATGGTTCCTGATGCGATTTGCATTTAAGAATGTTACTCCAATGCGCGCTGTAGGTGCGAAGTGATGCCGAACGACCAAGGTAAAAGGCGCCGCGCTTTTGCGGCGTCCAGCGACCGAAGGGAGCGACCTTGATTGACGAGTTGGACGAAGCCGCTACGCGGAGGAAGTTGATTTGGCGGATTGCTTTCAAAATATCACCTCGCCCCCTCGCCAGAGGGGTTTCCCATGA
>JAYTUX010000456.1:0-13250 GCA_043744315.1 Betaproteobacteria bacterium
AGATTTTCTGCCCACCGCGCAACGCTCGGAACGGTATTTAACACCGTTAATCCGGATAGTCCAGTAACCAAAAATGCGACACCCACCAACAGTATTCGGCGCGCATGGAGCTGAACGGCAATGAATGTGCTGAATAAGGCAAACCCACCCAAAAGTGCCAGCAATGGGCCGCGCGTTTGAGTCATGGTCAATGTGAAAAATTGCAATGAAACAAGCAGCAGCCAAAGCCAGAGTTTGGCAATTCGTCGGCGCTCATACCAGCAGCGTGCTAGTGCAATCGGGATGAGGAGCGCAAGATAAGCAGCTAGGAATATTGGGTTTCCCAACGTTCCGGATAAACGAGTAAAGTCAAAGTTGGCAATATGATGAAAGTCCAAACCATAGCTTTGCTGAATCGCATATGAACACGGAATCACACTGCTTAGCAGGACCGCGTCAATAATACGTTCCGACTGATGTTCACACCCCGCAATCGCGGAAAGCGAACAAAACAACGCTGCATAGGCAGCCCACGCCAACATGCCTTCTCGGCGGAAATAGCCGCCGAAAAATGCGATTTCAGGCGTCGCACTTAGTGCTGCGGATACAGCTCCAATTATCAAGAAAATTGCGAGTGCCGCGTAAGCTGCAAAGGCCGCGCCGCGCAACCCGCCAATGCGGCCACGAAATCCCGCAAACAATGCCGCGCAAAGCGCTAAGAACACGAGTGGCTCTGCCAGGGCCAGTTTCGACACCTCATAGCCTCGATTCATCACCACGTTCATCATAATTGGCGTGGCAACCAGCACGGCGATTAAAGCCGTCTCGCCCAGACTTTCAAAATAGCGCCTTACCTCTATTCTATTCATCTCAATTCTTCCGAATCACCCACCAGCGTGGCACTTTGAAGCGGACGATGCGCGCATATCCAAACAGGTATAGAGCAGCGAACACAAACGCGCAAATCTGAAGCGCCAAAGTGTGGCTCCAAAAAGTCAAAGCGGGACCGACCGCGATAGATGTAAGGATCCAAAGATAGGGGGACGTTATAGAATTTCGCTCAGTTCGGCGTGCGGGCAATTGTGTGCCAACAGCCCACCGCGCCAACCGACGATAAATCATGTGGTGAAGATGGGCGACGTCAGGCCTGGTCGCGTGCGCGCCGCGCAGCACCGTACGCCGGTAAATTGAAAATAGCGTTTCAAAAACCGGGTAGGCACAAAGCACAAGAGGAAACCAAGCAGATACCTGCGGATTCCGAACCACAAGCAATACAGAAAGTTCGGCCACCCAAAAACCAAGCAGGTAGGCGCCGCAGTCACCCAGATAAATTAACCCGCGCGGAAAATTCCAAAGCATGAATCCTAAAATCGCCCCCACGCCCGTCAGCCCAGCGGCCATAACAAAGGTATCTCCGTTTTTAAATGCGACATAAGTGATCGCCAAGAGAATAATTGTTGCCACCCCGCAAGCCAGTCCATTGAACCCATCAATAATGTTGAACGCGTTGGTCACGCCCGTCACGGCCAAGCAAGTGAATACCATCGCTACCGCCGGAATCGCCATGAACGTATCCAATCCTGACATATCAACTCGCGATACCCATCCATCAAGTAGGGCCCCGGCAAGTGCGGCTGAGATTAATGTCGCAGCAAATCGGACCAAGTTCCACCCACGCTTGGTCAAATCTTCCAAAACACCAGCCGCAAAAGCGGGTAACACACAAGCAGTAAGTAGTAGGCCTTGAGTAGCCACTGGAGCGGCCAGCGCAGCGCTATCGAACAGGCGCGCGCACCAACTTAGAAGAATGCCGAAAAAAACCCCAACGCCACCAATACGAGTGACGCGCTGCACGTTCACCCTGTGAACGTGATTTGAATTCTTATCGACACTATAAACGCGATGAGTAGACTCGAAACGAACCAGCAACAAGGTAACAAAAAATGAGGTCGACAGGGCAATTAGCAAAAATAGCATCTATTCGCTTTTTAAAGTTGGTGATAGCGTCTCGGCTACGTCCCAATGGTTTCAGAGGAGAAAGACGTTAATGAAATTTTTTCAGTCGGCACCGCTGCAAACAATTGATCTATCGAGGCTGTTTCAAGTATCGTTAAACTCAGAACTCGTCGAATTGCGCAGCGCCTATGCGCTGGCTTAAGCCGCTTCTTAACGATTTTGACCAGAAATTAGGTGCGGAACACAATTCAGATTTGCGGCTTCACCGCTTTCTCGTTGGTACCGAAAAAGTGCTCGATACGCAGATGCTAATTGACCTACTTGAAGCAGAGTTCGACTTGCCATCGCTGCCGTTGCTAACACGAGCACGCATTGCTGAAGCGCCTTACGCGGATGCCCGGAAAAAACCCAAAGCCCACTCCTCAATGCTCAAATCAAGACCAGAATCATTCGCTCATTTCGCCAATTCAATCATCAACTTATAGTCGTTTTTCGTGAGCACGTTGGGACGCTAGTCGGTTTGCCGATAAGCTTAGATTTCAGCATGTAGACTGGCATCTATATTGATTTTCCAGACAGCTTCGCGTTCCTTTTCTTTAAAGCTCAAGCGCAACTTGGAATACGCTTGCAACGTACAAAATCACATCGGCTTGTGCCAAACAATTCGATTGACGTATGACGTATAACTCAAAATAACCCGCAATACCTTGTCCGCAACATTCGAAGCTTCATAGTCACGCACCCGACTCAACGTGCGATTGCAGCCACGTTGTTGCGTCTCCAAGACCGATATGGCCTGTTTTATAAGTGTCCAGGACATACCAACCATCATTGCAGCCCCTTCTTCCATTCCCTCAGGACGCTCGTGTGCTTCGCGAATGTTCAAGGCCGGAAAATTGAGAATCGACGACTCCTCCGTGATCGTCCCGCTATCGGAAAGCACTGCGCGAGCATGCATCTGAAGGTGGACGTAATCGAAGAATCCAAGTGGCTTCAGCAACTTGACGCGAGAGTCCACTATCAGTCCAACTGCTTCCAGTCGCTTGCGTGTGCGCGGGTGTGTCGACATGATTATTGGACAATCAAATTCTTCGGCAAGTTGATTCAGAATATGTCCCAGCAGTCGAATGTTGCTGTCGGAATCAACGTTCTCTTCACGATGTGAACTGACGACAAAATATTTCTGAGGCGTCAATTCGAGTCTCGAAATGATGCCTGATTTATCAATATGCTCTCGATAAAATTCCAAAATTTCAGTCATTGGACTACCGGTTTTGATTATGCGGTCAGTTGGCAGCCCCTCGGCAATCAAGTTTTCGCGGGCCAGGTAGCTGTAGGGAAGGTTGATGTCAGATATGTGATCGACAATCTTTCGATTGATCTCCTCGGGAACACGCTGGTCAAAACAGCGATTCCCAGCTTCCATGTGAAAAATTGGGATCTGGCGCCGCTTTGCAGCAATTGCCGCAAGACTGCTATTCGTGTCACCGAGAATCAGTACGGCATCCGGAGCCTCGCTTTCTAAAATCGGATCTACCTTGGAAATGACGTTTCCGATAGTTTCGGCGACACTGCTTCCAACTGCGTTCAAAAAATGATCGGGCTTGCGAATTCCCAATTCATCAAAAAAAATTTGATTGAGTTCAAAGTCGTAATTCTGACCTGTATGCACCAACACGTGCAACGCAAAACGATCCAACCTGTCAATCACTCGCGACAGCCGGATGATTTCCGGTCGAGTACCGACAATAGTCATCACCTTAAGCACGGATTGCCTCTTGGATGAAGCTGAGTTTCAACAACAGATCCCTGATCTGAGGGATGTCCAAGCGTTCGGTATTGTGTGAGGTATAGTCTTCAAAGGTTGAAATGCAAGTTTCTCCCTCAAGATAATACCGGTTGTAGTTTAAATCCCGATCGTCTGCGGGAATGCGGTAATAATTGCCCAAATCACTGGCTCGCGCCATCTCTTCGCGGGACAACAGCGATTCATATAATTTTTCGCCGTGACGAGTCCCGATTACCTTGACCGCGCTTGAACTTTTGAAAAGCTGAATAAGAGTTTGGGCGAGATCATTGATCGTCGACGCAGGCGCTTTTTGGACAAAAATATCACCTTGGGTACCGTTGCTTAGTGCGTACAGCACCAGGTCAACGGAGTCCGCCAAAGACATCAAGAATCGAGTCATGCCTGGATCCGTAATGGTCAGAGGCCGACCCTCCTTGATCTGCTTTACAAACAACGGAATCACGGAGCCACGTGAGGCCATGACGTTGCCGTACCTGGTTGCGCATAGCACCGTCTCACCCTTGCCGCGCATGCGCGCCTTCGCGACCATGAGCTTCTCCATCATGGCCTTAGAAATGCCCATTGCGTTAATCGGATAAACCGCCTTGTCCGTACTCAGCACAACCACCCGTTGAACGTCGCAGGCAATCGCCGAGTTCATCACATTTTCAGCACCCAGCACGTTGGTACGGACAGCTTCCATCGGATAGAACTCACAGGAAGGGACCTGCTTGAGTGCGGCGGCGTGAAATACATAGTCGACACCTTGCATCGCCTGAGAAATGCTATCGTAATTTCTCACGTCCCCGATGAAAAACTTCAACTTCTCGTTGTTAAGCGAGATGCGCATGTCATCCTGCTTTTTCTCATCACGACTGAAAATTCTGATTTCGCGTATGTCCGTATCCAAAAATCTGTTCAATACCGCGTTGCCAAAGGATCCTGTCCCGCCCGTAATCATCAAAACTTTATCTGCAAACATCGTAGCGCCCCTCTATGCCAGCTTCATTCTCGTTTCTGTTTCTATTATTATTTTCGCCTGCTATTTAAACTTGCACATTTGCGCGACAAGTTCCGGCCAGCTTGCCGTGGCGTAACCGGTGGTATTGCGAAGCCGTTCAGCATTAAGTGAACGGTCTATTACAAGCGTGTCGTCAGGCTCAATTTCGATCTCAATTCCGTATTCCGATGCAACCAGGCCTAGTAAGTCGAATTTAGAAATTGGTTCCGAGGCGACGTGAAACAATCCGAAAAGATCCGGGCGAGGAATAATCGTGTCGCTCACGAGCCTGGCAAGCTCTACTGTCGGCAGGCCTGAAAATATTGCGCGTCGGTAGCCTTTGATCTTTCTTTTTTTTGCGAGAAACCAGCCAATTAGTCCATGCGCGCTCGCCAATTCATGGCCGATGATTGAAGTTCGAAGGGTTACAGCATGCGGATACAAAACTTCGCCAATATATTTCGACCGTCCATATAGATCTTCGGCATCTGACGGGTCAGATTCACGGTAATTTCCACGCTTTCCGTTAAATACACAATCGGTACTGACGTGGACAAGACGTGCGCCGGACAGCTGGCACAACCTAGCCAGGCGGTGCGGCAGCATTGCATTGATGGGCAATGCCTGCAGAGGATCTTCCGCCTCTGCATGTTGTTTTACGAGGCCGATGCAATTGATGACGACCTGAGGCTTGCATCGGGCAAAAACAGCGGCAAGTGCATCAACATTCTCAACGTCAACGCCAGCAATAATTCTATCGGCGATGGTTGGTTGAAAGTAACTGCGCACTGAACCATTGCGCGCGGTGCCGACAACGTCAATGTCCTTCTTGTTTGCCAAAACGCGCAGCATCGCGTTGCCGAGCATTCCGGATACGCCTAACACCAATACTTTCAAAATCTCCCCCAATCACCATTTTTCTTGCCTTCTGACTCAAGAAGTGCGATCAATCGGGCCGCCTGCTGCGTCAGATCAAAATGCGCTTTTGCATACGCTCTGGCATTTTCGCCCAGTTGCACACGCTCCGCCAGCGGCATTTTTCGCATGCGCAATATGGTTTCGGAGAGCGCGACCGCGTTTCCGGCACCGCAGGACAACCCGGCACGCGCCTCGTTCACCAAACGCGCCGCCTCTCCGTTAGCGCAGACGATGATCGGACGCCCTGCAGCAAGATACGACTGAAGCTTACTTGGAATTGTATATGCATACACACGTTCAAGTCCGAGAGTCACCAGCAAAACGCTTGAAATCGCGAAAATCGGCGGCATCTGATTTGAAGGTAAGCGCCCCGGCAAGACTATATTCTTGAGCTCCTGGCGCGCAATTTCTTCCTTGAACCAATTAAGCTGACTACCGCTTCCAAAAACAAAGAACCGAATATCAGCACACTCGCGCAATACCGCGGCAGCGGCCACTATAGTTCCCAGCGACTGGGCATTCCCCAGATTGCCCGCAAATACGACGGAAAAACAGCTCTTGATCTCCTTCGCCAGTTCGTCCATACACCGTAAATTTTCGAATACTGCGTAGGAATCAACATCAATCGCATTTGGCAAATAGTGAATCTTGGATGGGTCGTCAAGCATAGAAGCAACGGGGGTACGGAATGCCTCCGATTGAACAAGGACGAGATCCGTATGCCGATAAATAAAACGCACGACCGCACCGATCAGGGTTAGCCACACGGGATTTTTAATATGGCCCGTCGCAGCAACTGTGGCCGGCCAAAGATCTTGAACCCAAACGACCAACCTTGCCCGTTTGAGCGCCGCGATCAGCAAGGCCGGCAGCGCTTGTAAAAGCGGGGACGAGGCGTAAACCAAGACTACGTCAAAGCGCTTGCCGCGCAATAGAGTTGGTGCGAGCAGAAATCCCGAAATAATGAATGACAAGTAATTTACAGCCAGCCGAAACCTTGAATTGCTTCCGCGGGGAATCAACGGGATCCGAAACACATCGGCTTTGCCGAATTTTTCTCGCCTGGTTCCCCATGCCGAGTATCCGTCAAAGATCTGCCCATCAGGATAGTTCGGCTTGCCCGTGAGGACTGAAACGATCTCACCTGCATTGGTGAGTTTGAGCACCAAGTCGTTAAAACCAAAAGACTCCGGCCAGAAGTGTTGCGAAAAAAACAGGATTCGCATTTCAGCGAGGTTCCTGAATCAGCACGTCCAGCCACTCGCGCGCTGAAGGCGGTCTTAACGGCTTATCGACAATACCCAGATGACGCTTGACCGCGCGCGCGATAGACAGCGACGATGCCGGATCGAAAGACTCGGCGGGGTCAGTCACATCGCGCACGTAGTCGAGTTCACTGGCAAGTATCGGCAACCCGATCGAAGCCGCCTCGATCAGCGGCAGCCCCAAAGACTCCAACAAGGACGGGTAGATCAATGCGTTTGCTTCGCCATATAGTTCGAAAATATTTCCCCTCGCATAGTCGGTACGATTGTCAACCTGGAGACGAAACTCATCACGCTTCAGAGCTATGCGCGCAGCAAGCGCGGGCGCCTGCTTCTCGTCTACCGTCAAACAAAGGCTGGGAAAACAATTTTCGCGGGCCAACATAATCCAGGCATCCAGAAGGTTTGCATGGTTCTTGTGTGGCTCACCGGACGCAACATAGATGAAATCGAATTTTCCCTGCTGACTTCGCCGGCTTTGCGGCGCTTGACGCAAATAACATGTCGATTCGCCTACGAAAGGCAAGACCTCGGCCGAGCGCCCAAGCAGTTTTTCAACTTTTCGTCGAACAGAGTCAGTTTGTACAATTATTTTATCGGCCCGGCGGTGCAGCAACCGCAGCCATACACGTTCGACAAGGATGCGAACCCGCGACTTGATTGGAAAGCCGGATGTATCGATCGAAGACAGCGCGTAAAGATTTTGGACGAAAAGCGCGACGCGCGCAGAAGATCGAAACAGAGGTGGCAAGCTAGCAAAACAGAGGACAGAATCGCCGTGGCCAGCCAATTTGCGCAATCGCCATTCGGCGATTAGACGCCCGAGGAACGACGGCTCGGTGCAATGCGCAACGATCGAGCCAAATTGGGAGGGAACGCCCAGCCTTTGGTCGACGATGATCCTGCATTGATTCTTGTCCACAGCTTCGAGCAACGCAAGCAAAAGGGTTCGGCCACCACCTTGGTGCACGTTGGGAGCGTGGATCACCAGCATCACTGACCACCGGCTGCAGCAATGATGATTCCTCGGAGTCTAGCAGGGGCTATGCTGCGCGCTAGGCCCAACGGCAACCCGAGCAGCAAGGTGCCTACAAGCGTAGTCCATGCAATCACATCATCTCTGCGGCTCCCGTGTCCGAATTCGCAAATCGCCCTCTTCGCAGCGCACCATGCCGCACCCGAAAAACCGCGCACCGCAAGTCGGGCAGCCAAGTCAGCATAGGATCGCAGCAGAGACTGCCCGGTAGCCATAGTCAGTTCGCCGCCGGTAAGGCTGTCGACAAAGTGTCGGCGCAATGAATTGCCTTCGCGCAGCGCCACTTCGCGCAATTTCATGCTTGCTTGTCCGGTATGGAAACGGGAATGCACCAAGATTTCAGGAACGTGTACGAATCGGTAATGTTCGGCCATGCGAAACCAAAGTTCATAGTCCTGTGTCGTCAACAATTTTTCGTCAAACGGGCCGCACTCGATCCATGCCGAGCGTGGCAGAAGTAACGTGCAACCGTGCAATGAGCTCTCCACGGTAATAAAGTAACGAAACTTCTCGGGTGGGACCCCTTTCAGACGCACGGTACGTGTCGCATTCGCCCCTTCAAAAACCATTGAATAGTCCGAGTACACCACGGTTTGCGGGTCATTTAATGCGACGAGGTGGCGCATTTGGTTCTCGATCTTATCGCGGCTATACCAGTCGTCGTGGCTTAGCCAAGACCAATACTCGCCGGAAATTCGGCCAAGCGCCAGATTTAGCGCAGAAGCAACGCCGCCATTCGGTTTCGCCAGGTAAATTATACGTTCGCCGTAGGAACGTGCGATCCGCTCTGACCGCCCGGCATCATCAGAGCCATCGTTAACGACAACTATTTCCACGTTCCGATAAGTCTGCGCAAGCGCGCTGTCGATGGCATCACGCAAATAGGATGAGCCATTGAAAACCGGGATGACAATCGAAACAAGGGGGGCAGATGTCATGCGACCGACAAGTATTGGGAGACGTCTCGACATGAACGTCGGCGAGCTGAAAGGGAAAAGAAGTGATTCATTTCTCGCATGACCGTAAACGGGTTTCGCCACTTCGACCGCCCCAGGTATCAGTAGCCGGCAAAGTCTCTAAAAAAACGGGGCAATCCTGCTTTCAGTCGCCCGCCGTGAACCGACGGGTGCGGGGATTTTAGCGCAGTCGCTCGCATACCTGCCGCGCGCTACGGATCCACATGGGTGGCTTTTCCAGAAATCCGCACCGACACAATCTATAATTAAACGGATCGGCAATAAACTGCAATTTTCCCGCCAATCGGCAGTTACCGATGAATGTAGGCAAGGTGTGAATAAGACAAATTAAGGGATCTTCTTGAATTCATTGAATACGGTGGCAATTTGATTCGCGAAAAATATCTCGCATTCGGCGTCCCGGACTTTACCAACGCAGAGATTGAAGCCGTCTCCCGCGTAATGCGCTCCGGCTGGGTTGGCATGGGGGCTGAAACCATCGCCTTTGAACGCGAGTTGGCGGACTATGTCGGTGCACCGGAGGTCGTAACAGTCAACTCATGCACTTCGGCCCTTTTTCTCGCCGCAATGGCAGAAAATATTGGCCCCGGCGACGAAGTCATTGTTCCAAGCCTCACATGGTGTGCGACGGCCAATGCCGCTCTGTATCTGGGTGCGACCCCGGTGTTTTGCGACGTTGACCCGGAAACCCTCTGCGTGACGCCGGAATCGGTTTGTGCTTGCCTGACTGACCGAACCCGTGCGGTGATTATTGTTCACTATGGTGGATACGCAATTGACATCAGTTCGTTGCGTACTGCGCTGCCGAAACACGTCGCAATTATTGAGGATGCGGCACATGCCCTCGGGGCAACGTACGCGGGCGGCAAACCAGTCGGCGCATCGGGAAATTCCGTCTGTTTCAGCTTTTACGCCAACAAGAATCTTTCGACTGGCGACGGCGGTGCTGTAGCGTTGTTCGACGCCAGAAAAGCAGAGCGCTTGCGGTCATTGCGTATGAGCGGCATGAGTTCCAACGCATGGACGCGCTATATTCACCCGGCTTCGGCGCTCACCGCCGAGATTGCTGAACTCGGCTACAAGGCAAACTTCACTGATCTTCAGGCTGCGATCGGTCGAATACAGTTGCACCGTTTGGCCGAAATGGCAGCTTTGCGGCGCCAAATCGCTCAGCGCTACCGGATCGGACTCGCTGCGAAGGGGTTGGTTATCCCGTTCCAGTCAGGTGCCTTTTCCGCGGTTCATGCACGACATTTGCTGGTAGGGTTGTTTGACGCGGCAACCACACGAATCACGCGTGACGACCTGCTCGTGGCACTGCGTGGCCGCAACATCGGCGCCAGCATTCATTACAAGCCTTTGCACAAGATGAAATTCTATGCAGGTTACGCGCCTTTACAATTACCAGTTACCGATGCGATCTCCGACAGAATCATGACGCTGCCAATCAGCCCGCGAATGACGCTGGAAGATGTCGACTATGTGGTTGACAGCATCGCTGAAATCGTACAGAAAGAACAAGGCGTGGTGAGATGACTGAAAACCAGACACCGAAGTATGACTTCGGAGGGCGGCTTACCACTGATTTCCCGTCTCAGATCCTGATGGATATCACAGAAGTGTGCAATCTCGCGTGCACACATTGCCCGCATCCGGCGTTCGCAAAATCCGAGCATTACGGCGGACGGCACCTTGATCCGGCACTCAATGAAAAAATGATCGGCGAGGTGCGCCGATACGGGCAGGGCAAGACCCAGTACATCCGCTATTCAAGCAACGGGGAGCCTCTCGTACATCCGAACGGCTACGACATGATCGAAGCTGCGGTCAAGCATTCAGGGGTCTATGTAACCCTGACGACAAACGGCAAAATCATGAACGAGAAACGAACCCAGCTGTTGCTCGAGGCCGGGGTACATCTGATCGACATAAGCATTGACGCGTTTCGGCCCGAAACCTACGCCAGTATCCGCGTCAAAGGCAATCTAGAAGTCACGCGCGCCAATGTGCTTCGATTGATTCGCTGGGTGCATGAATCGAAGTCAAAGACAAAGGTTGTCGTCAGTTTTATCGAACAACCCCAGAACCGCACTGAAGTCGAAGACTTTGAAAACTATTGGAAAGACCAAGGCGTGGACTACGTCATCATTCGGCGATTGCACTCTTGTTCGGGTGCTGTTCAGGAACTGGCCGATATGCGAAAGAAGGGCTTGGCAGGCACCGAGCGCCGACCGTGTCTGTACCCCTGGGAGCGGATCGCCATTAACGCCCGCGGTGATCTTGCGTTTTGTCCTTCGGATTGGGTACATGGTTCGTTCATCGCCGATTATCGGGCAACTACTATCAAACAAGAGTGGCAAGGATCTTTTTATCAGGCTTTACGCGATGCACATCTGACCAACAACTACGCGGCGCACAAGTTTTGTGGAAATTGCCCGGACTGGGCGGCCACGCGCTGGCCGGCGGAAGGCCGCAGCTACGCCGACATGGTTGAAGAATTCATCCTCGAGAAGCAGGAGGTTGGATGACAAGCAAAATTCCAATTTCCAGCCAGATTGAATCGGCGACGCAGTCAATACCAGGATGGACGCCGGTCGACCAGTTGCTTGCGCTTTTCATTCTTGCCCAGTCGAGCGCAGAGCTGCGAGGCGACATTCTCGAACTCGGGTCTTGGTGTGGCCGATCCGCTGTGGTGCTGGGAATGGCTGCCCGCCTGACGGGAAACTGCAAGGTGCACTGTGTAGATTTATTTCCTCAACGTGCCGATTGGTCGAAGAATGATGACGGATCTTATTCGCTACTTGTCAATATTGGCGGCAAAACGTATGGCGCCTACAACGATCAAACCGTTTGGGCGGAGCCGTTTGAACGCGACATTGTTCCCGTATACCAGCGATTTCACGGCACCCTTGATGCCTTCAACGAGGCTATTGCCGCCAACAATCTAGAACAATGGGTCACGCCATACAAGGGGGATTTGGCCGGCTTTGCCGATACGGTAGGGCCCAGTTTCTCGCTCCGGCTTGCATTCATTGATGGCGACCATAGTTATGTGGCCGTGACAAAGGATATCGAGATCATTGAACGATACCTTGTTCCAGGTGGCTGGATTTGCTTCGATGATGCATTCTCCAGTTATTCCGGGGTAAACAACGCCATCGAGCAACGCATAATCAGCAGCGGCAAATACACTCACTGCCAACAAATAACGCGAAAATGCTTTGTCGCCCGGCGCTTAAGCGCATGAATGGTGTCTTCATAGTTCGAAACATCGACTCCGAACCGCATGCCAATGCTGCAATGAATGCTTTCCCTGTCCGTGTTGGAATTATTCAATCTTGCTATGTGCCATGGCGTGGTTTTTTCGACTTTATTGCCGACGTGGACCTGTTCGTTCTTTTCGATGACGTTCAGTATCCGGCTGGGCGCAGTTGGCGCAATCGCAACCGTTTAAAGACTGGAAATGGCTTGCGATGGATCACTGTCCCAATACCCTCTGGGGCGAGTAAGCTCCCAATCGACCAAGTCCCTATCGCCGGGTCACCAAAACCCTGGCAAAAGGAACATCGCGAAATGATGGAGCGGGCTTTCGCCACTGCTCCCTATCGTAGCGAAGCGCTCGCCATCTGGGAAGAATCGATCGGTTTCGGTGATACCCATCTAAGCCAACTCAACGAACGCCTGATTGGAAAAATATGCGCATACCTCGATATAAACACGCCGATTGTTCAGGCGCGATCCTTCGCGGCGCGCGGCACCAAGACCGATCGGCTCATCGACCTTCTCAAGAAGATCGGCGCGAACACCTATCTTTCGGGACCTAGCGCGAGCGCATACATCGACACCGATGGATTCTTGAAAGCCGGAATCGGCCTTGAATTCAAGGTGTACGACTATTCAACCTATCCACAACAGTGGGGAGACTTCGAGAATGAAGTTTCGGTTCTGGATCTAATAGCCAATTGCGGACCCGAATCGAAACAGTTCGTGCGCAGCCGAAGTCCGAACCGGACGATAACTGCCACAATCCCCGCGCGGCCAATGCGCGAATCGCCGATTCAAGATATCGATACGAGCATGGAATGCTCTGGTCGGGTTTAGATCAAAAACATAAAAAAGGCACATACCGCCACGGTCTCGTAGCGGTTAAGTGCCTCGGCTTTGGTCAGATTGCTTCTACGTTGCGGTGCGGGATTCTGCGAGGATCGAGACGATGTCCCGAACGTAGTTGAAGGTTGAGTTGGTGGTTGAAGCAGACGAGGACGATGTCCCGAACGTAGTTGAAGGTTGAGTTGGTGGTT
Organism: Betaproteobacteria bacterium; assembly: GCA_043744315.1. GTDB lineage: Bacteria > Pseudomonadota > Gammaproteobacteria > Burkholderiales > Usitatibacteraceae > UKL13-2. The sequence continues at coordinate 13,222 of JAYTUX010000456.1, forward strand.
GAAGCAGACGAGGGCCAGAATAGCGGTTC